>NZ_JAFEVQ010000009.1:0-125037 GCF_020882855.1 Curtobacterium sp. GD1
GCCGACGCCGCGGCGCCGCGGGGCGCCGCCGGCGGCGGGCGGGAACGACGAACCACGAATCCGACGTGGAACCGGGCGCGGGGGCTGATGCGATGTCGCATCCGTGGTTCGACGCGGCTCGGCCGGTGCGGCCGACGCCGCGGGGCGCCGCCCCGGGCCGCGCGCCGCCGCCGCGGGGCGGCTCGAGCTGCCGCCGCACAAGCGAAGTCCGTCGGAACCACGCATCTGCGTGGTTCCGACGGACTTTGGTTGTGCGAGCGCGCGCCGAGCGCGCGCCGAGCGCGCGCAGCGCGCCTACGCCGCGTCGAGCGCCAGGCGCTCGCGCACCACGGCCGCGAGCTCCTCGGCGATCCGCTCGGCATCGGCCTGGGAGGCCGCCTCGACCATGACCCGCACGACGGGCTCGGTGCCGGACGGCCGGAGCAGCACGCGCCCCGCGTCGCCGAGTGCGGCGGTCGCAGCGGCGACGGCGTCCTGCACGCCCTGGTCGGCCAGGCCGTGCCGGTCCACCCCGCGCACGTTCACGAGCACCTGCGGGAACACCGTCATGCACGACGCGAGCTGCTCGAGGGTCTTGCCCGTCCGGGCCATCTCGGCGACGAGGTGCAACCCGGTGAGGATGCCGTCGCCGGTGGTCGCGAACTCGTTGAAGATGATGTGGCCGGACTGCTCGCCACCGAGCGAGTACCCGCCCTCGGTCATCTTCTCGAGGACGTAGCGGTCGCCGACACCGGTCTCGAGCATCGTGATGCCCGCGTCCGCCATGGCCCGCTTCAGCCCGAGGTTCGACATGACCGTCGCGACGAGGGTGTCGGACGCCAGGCGCCCGCGCTCCTGCAGCGACAGCGCGAGGATCGCCATGATCTGGTCGCCGTCGATCGCGTTGCCGGCGGCGTCGACCGCGAGGCAGCGGTCCGCGTCACCGTCGTGGGCGATGCCGACGTCCGCACCGTGCGAGAGCACCGCGCGGGCGAGGTTGTCGATGTGGGTGGACCCGACACCGTCGTTGATGTTCATGCCGTCCGGGTCGGCACCGATCAGGGTCACGCGGGCCCCGGCGTTGACGAACACCTCGGGCGAGACACCCGCGGCGGCGCCGTTCGCGCAGTCGAGCACGACGTGGATGCCGTCGAGCCGGTGCGGCAGCGTGCCGAGCAGGTGGACGACGTAGCGGTCCTCGGCGTCGGCGAACCGGGTGATCCGGCCGACGTCGCCACCGGTGGGGGTCGGTGCGGAGTGGTCGTGCATGGCCGCTTCGATGCGGTCCTCGACCTCGTCCGGGAGCTTCCGGCCGCCCGTGGCGAAGAACTTGATCCCGTTGTCGGGAGCGGGGTTGTGCGACGCGGAGATCATCACGCCGAAGTCGGCGTCGATGTCCGCGACGAGGAACGCCGCAGCGGGGGTGGGGATGACCCCGGCGTCGAGCACGTCGACGCCGGCGGAGGCGAGCCCGGCCGCGACCGCGGCACCGAGGAACTCGCCGGAGACGCGCGGGTCGCGCGCGAGGACCGCACGAGGGCGCGGTCGACCGGACGCCCGGCGGGCGTCCGCGTGGTGTCCGTGTGTGAGGACGGCCGCGCTCGCCTGGGCAAGACCCAGTGCGAGCGCGGCCGTCAGCTCGCCGTTGGCGAGACCACGAACCCCGTCGGTACCGAACAGACGCGGCATTGCGATCTTCAGCCGGTGACGACTAGCGCTTCGAGAACTGCGAAGCCTTGCGGGCCTTCTTGAGACCGGCCTTCTTGCGCTCGATGACGCGGGCGTCGCGGGTGAGGAAGCCGGCCTTCTTGAGGGTGGCGCGGTTGTTCTCGCGGTCGATCTCGTTCAGCGAACGGGCGATGGCGAGACGGAGCGCACCAGCCTGACCCGAGGGGCCACCACCGGTGATGCGGGCGACGACGTCGTAGGCGCCGAGCAGCTCGAGCACCTTGAACGGGTCGTTGATGAGCTGCTGGTGCAGCTTGTTCGGGAAGTAGTCCTCGAGCGAGCGGCCGTTCACGACGAACGAGCCGGAGCCCGGGACGAGACGGACGCGTGCGATGGCCTCCTTGCGGCGCCCGACGGCACCGCCCGAGACGTTGAGGATCTGACGGGGAGCGGCCTCGGAAGCGGCGGGTGCGCTCTCCGTGGTGAAGCTCTCCGGGGTCTGGTCGAGGGAGTCAGCGATCTGAGCCATGAGTTTTACCTAGTCCTTGGAAGTCGTCGTGGCCGGAACTACTGTGCGACCTGGTCGAAGGTGTACGCCTTGGGCTGCTGCGCCGAGTGCGGGTGCTCCGCGCCGGCGTAGACCTTCAGCTTCTTGAGCTGCTCGCGACCGAGGGTGTTCTTCGGGAGCATGCCGCGGATCGCCTTCTCGACGGCGCGGGTCGGGTGCTTCTCGAGCATCTCCGGGTAGGAGGTCGCCGTGAGGCCGCCCGGGTAGCCCGAGTGGCGGTAGTAGACCTTCTTCGCGAGCTTCGAACCGGTCAGGGCGACCTTGTCGGCGTTCACGATGATGACGTAGTCACCCATGTCCATGTGCTGGGCGAAGGTGGCCTTGTGCTTGCCGCGCAGGAGCGCCGCGGCGTGGGTGGCGAGGCGGCCGAGGACGACGTCGGTCGCGTCGATGACGATCCAGTCGTGCTGGACGTCTGCCGGCTTCGGGGAGAACGTACGAGTCACAGTGGTGCTGCTTTCGTGTCGAGGTGAGGAGTCCGTGAATCCCGCTCCGGTGGGTGTTCACGTGGGAGAACCCGTGTGAACGGCCCGGTGGAGGGCTCATCTGACTGTCCGGCGCACAGAGCGCGCAGACCAAGGTGAGAGCGTACCCGACGCACGTGACGGCGGTCAAACGGAGACAGGGACGGACGGAAGGCGCGGTGCCAGCTGGCACCGCGCCTCCCGTCCGTGGGTGGAACGTCAGCCGAAGAGGCTCCGCAACCACGCGAGCAGCGCGGCGAGCGCCGCCAGCGCGTCCGCGACCGGACCGCCGTGTCCGGGGTCGCCGCCGTGGCCGGGGTTCCCGCCTCCCGGGGTGCCGACGCCCGGCAGGTCGATGCCCACCACGACCGGGTCGTGGTCGCTCGCCCGGTACACGTCGTCCTGGTACAGGTCCGTGACGTTGTAGTCATACCGGCTGTACTCGAGGCCCACAGACTCGACCGAGTTGATGTTCCAGATGTCCACGCCGGTGACGGTCTCCAGTGCAGCAGGGGACGCGAACACGTGGTCGAGCGACCCGCTCAGCCCGCTGAAGACGTACGACCACTCGGACGCGTCCTCGGTCGGGCCGAGGTCCGTGTAGCCGGCGTCCTCGAGGGCGACGACCGGGTCCTCCTCGCTGTAGGCGTTGAAGTCGCCGAGCATGAACACCTTGTCGGTCCGCGCCTGGCGCTGCATCGCGGTCGAGAACGTCACGAGCGCCTTCGCCTGCTCGACGCGCGAGTGGTTCGACGCACCCTGCCCGTCGCCCTGGTCGGCGTCGACGCCCTCGCCCGAGCCCTTCGACTTGAAGTGGTTGGCGATGACCAGGAAGGTGTCCTTCGCACTCGGCTTCTGCGCGCCCTTGCCCTTGCCGGGCTTCGCGACGACCGGGGCGAAGGCCTGCGCGAGCGGCTGGCGGGCGTTCGTGAAGGCCGTCGAGTCGGTGAGGATCGTCGACGAGCCGACCGGCTGCACGCGGTCCTTCTTGTAGATGAGCGCGAGGCGGATGACGTCCTCGCTCGACGGGAGCTTCGACGGGGACTTCGCGTACGCCCAGGTGTCCTTGCCGGTCGCGGCGTTGAGCGCGGCCACGAGGGTCGCCACAGCCGCGTCACGGTCCTGGCCGAAGCGCGCCGAGTTCTCGATCTCCTCGAGGGAGACGACGTCGGCGCCGAGGCCGTTGATCGCCTTGACGATCTTCACCTGCTGGCGGGCGAGGTCGTCGGCGTTCGCGGCACCGCGGGCGTCGCAGCCGCCCCGGACGGTCACGGGGTCGCCGTCGCGGTCGGTGTAGTAGGTGCAGCCGGTGAGCTGGTCGCCGGTCGTCGGGAAGTAGTTCAGGACGTTGAACCCGGCGAGGCGGATGTCACCGCCGACGTTCTCCGGCGCGGCGGTGCGGACGTCCGAGAACGACGCCGGCAGGTCGGCAGCCGGGGTGGCGCCGGTGATCGGCGACGTCGGCTGGAACTTCCACGAGTCGTTCCGGTAGTCGAGGACGACCGGCTCGCGGAAGGTCGCCGCGGCACCGACCGTGACCGGGCCCTGCGTGAGCCACGACACCGGGATCGACTGGTTCGCCGCGCTGAGGAAGTTCGTGCTGGCACCGTCGTCGAGGACGACCTTGCGCGCCGCGTTGTCCGCGGTCACGGCGGCGGCCTCGGCACTGCCCGGACGGGCGACCTCGGTCGGCTGGAGCAGGCGCTGCTTCCCCGATGCCAGCACGACCTCGCCGTACTGGTTCGTCGTGTAGTTGTCCGCGACGGTGTAGTCGCCCTGCGGCGCCACGAGCATGCTCTCGAGCGACTCGCGCTGTGCGTCGGTGCGCGGGAACGTCAGCGTGGCCGGGACCGGCTGGACGACCCCCGCGGCGGGGAGCTTCCTCAGGCCAGCCGTGGTGGGCACGGTCAGCTCGGTCAGGCCGTTGAACTCGGACACCGTGCCGGTGAGGCGCACCGCGTCCCCGATCGCCACGCTGCCGACGGTCGCCGACGAGTAGACGAAGACGGCGTCGGAGGCGGTGTGCGTCCGGAGGTCGAGCGCGCCGCCGGTGCCGGCGGTCTGGACCGTGTAGCCGTTGAAGCCGCCGGTGGCGTACACCGCGGTGACGACGCCGTCGGTCGTGACGGTCTTCCCGGCGTACGGCGAGGCGTCGCCGGTGCCCTGCAGCTGCGCGATCGTGACCCGTTCGGCCGGGGTCGTGCCGCCGTCACCGGGGTCGGTGGGGTCCGTGGGGTCGGTCGGGTCCGTCGGCTGCGTGGTCTCGCCCGCGGCGTTCTCCGGCGTGACGGTCGTCGTCACCCGGAAGTCGGCGGCGTTCGAGTCTGTGTCGGTCGTGCCCTGACGGGTGAGCGCGTCCGGGACGGCGTTCGCCGTGCCGGTCGGTGCGACCGCGGTCTCGAAGGTGTTCGACGTGCCGTAGCCGAGCAGGTCGACGACGCCGGGGGTGCCCGTCGTCACGGCGCCGGCGGGGAGTGTCAGCGCCGTCGCCTGGTCGGCGAGGACGAGGGTGCCGGTCGAGCCGGAGGGGTTCAGCCCGGTGACGGCGTCCGGCTCGGGCAGCGCCTCGCCGTTCGTGCCGTTCGAGCCCATCTGCACGAGGTAGGTGCCGTGTGCGGGCACGGAGCCGGCGAGCTTGCCGACCGAGGGCGCTCCGGTACCGGTCGCCGCGCGGTACTGCACCGACCAGCCGTCGACGCTGACGGGGCTGTCGGTGGGGTTGCCGAGTTCGACGAACTTGTTCGTGAAGGGCTGGTTCGCGCTGCCGCCCTTGAGGTAGGCCTCGGCGATGACGAGCCCGGAGCCCTGGGGGTTCGCGGTGGCCGTGGAGACGGAGACGAGCGGAGCGGCGACGAGCGCGGCTGCAGCGGTGGCGCACAGCAGAGTGCGCCCGACGGATCTGTGCATGGTCGCACGGTACCGACCTGCGGGGCCCCTCAGGTTTCCGGCGGGTGAACGATCCGTTCCACCCCTGATCGGGGTGCAGGCGGCGGCGGTGCGGGATGCCCGGGGATCAGGACCCGATCGGCCGCCAGGTGGACCCGACGCGGTGCACGGCCGGCCCGTGTCCGGGGAGCAGGACCTCCGGGATCGGCAGCGCCCGCGCGGACTCGAGCGCTCGTGCCTGGTCGGCCGTGAAGAACGACGTGATCAGGCGCGGCCGCGGCTCCCACGACGACGGCTGCGTGTCGTGCCGGCTGACGACGGCGTCCCCGGTGACGATCGCGTTCGCGGCGGGCAGCAGGTAGGCCGTGGACCCGTCGGTGTGCCCGGTGGCCGGCAGCGGCGCGATCGCCCGGCCGACGAAGTCCGCACCCGTGAACGCGCGGGCGGTCGGCACCGCGGTGGGTCGCAGCGCGTCGGAGCGCACTGCGCGGGCGAGCCACCGGAGGACCCGGGGTGCGGCCAGCCGTCCACCGATCTCGGCCGGCGTCACCTGCTGCCGCGCGGGCCCGCGCACGTTGTCGAGCTCGTCGGCGTGGGCGAGCACCTCGACGTGCGGGTAGCGCTCGAGGATGCCGGGGATGCCGCCGACGTGGTCGACGTGCCCGTGCGTGACGTACACCCGGCGCAGGTCGTCGAGCTCGTGGCCGGCGTAGCGCACGGTGTCGAGCACGAGGTCGGTGTCGGCCGGGTAGCCGGCGTCGATCAGTGCGACACCGTCCTCCTCGGCGAGGACCACCCAGTTCGAGACGGGCCCCTCGACGAACACCACCCCGGGTGCGACGGACACGACGGAGCGGGGTTCGCGGGAGGTCATCCCCCGACGGTACCGCCGAGCGGGCGTGCTCCTGGTCGATCAGCCTGCGACGAGTTCCTTGACGAGTCGGAAGAGGAGCACGCCGCCGGTCGCCGCGTACCACCCGATCAGCGAGTTCCGCTTGGCGGCCAACGCCAGTGATCCCCCTGCCGCACCGACCCCGAGCAGCAGGGCCGGCCAGCGGATCCACGGGTCCTGGTGCGAGACACCGGCGACCAGAGCTCCGATCGTCGCGAGGAGCACCAGCACGATGATCGCGGCCCGTCGACGACCGGCGGCCTTCGCCGGGCGCTCCTGGGTCATGCTTCCACCGTCCGTGTTCTGAGGTACCCGCCGAGGCACGGGACTGCGATCCAGACGAGACCGGAGGTGACCGCCGGCAGTACGCGTGATTCGCCGAGAACGCCGCCCTGCACCGCGCTGAAACGAATCCATTCGGTCCACTCGCCGGCGAATGACAATGCCACGTCCGCCACGAGCACGATGAGCACGACGCTCACCAGCGCCAGGGGGAGCGAGCGCACGGAAGCCCCGATCCCGAAGGCCATGGCCGCCGACGACAGAGTCAGCGCCGCCACCTGCCCGATCGGCGTTCCGATCGAGGCCGAGTTCAGGTGGCCCCCGAGGGACACCGCTGCGACCACGCCGACCGCGGCTGCGACGAGCGACAGGAGCACGACGCCGGCCACCAGGCAGGCGCAGGCCGCGGCTCGCGCTCCGTAGATCGTGCCGCGAGGGAGCCCGGTGAGGATCCCGTCGCGCTCTCCTCCGGCGCGTCCGTCTCCGACACCGCACACTGCCCCGATGACGGCCGAGACGAGGGCCCCGGGCAAGCTCACCGTGATGATGACCTCCCCGGCATCGAACGAGCCGTTCCGGAGCACGAGCGAGACGCTCGAGATCGCGCACAGGACGACGAGGAGCACGATGGCGCCGTAGCCGATCATGGCTCCTCGAGTGTCCAAGCGTTTGCGCAGTTCGAGGCGGACGTGCTGGGAAGCGCTGATCATCGACCGACCTCCGCGATGTGCTCTCCCGCTGAGGCTTCTGCGTAGAGCATCTCGAGATCCACAGAGGCCGGGACGATCGAGCGGACGTCGATGTCGTGACGGACCGCCAGTCGCACTCCCTCGGCGACCGCGCAGCCAGCAAGGATCCGGTCGCCGCGACGTTCCGCCGTCTCTCCGGACGCGGTCAGCGCGTCGATCATCCTCGTTGTGTCGGACACTTCGATGATGCATCCGCTGGACGCCTGGAGGTTCATCGACTGCACGCAAGCGATGCGACCACTGCTCATGACGACGGCGACGTCGATCATGGACTCGAGTTCGGACAGCAGGTGGCTCGAGATCACCACGACGGCGCCGCGCGCGCGCAGGCGGCGCACGGTCTCACGCACCCAGACGATCCCGTTCGGATCGAGGCCGTTCGTCGGCTCGTCGAGCAGCACGACGACTGGATCCCCGAGGAGTGCAACCGCGATCCCGAGGCGCATCTTCATCCCGAGGGACAACGCCCCGACGCGCCTTCGCGCCACCCGTTCGAGCCCGGAGGACTGCAGCGCTGCTGCGACGTCGCTCCGCGGCGCTCCCACGTAGGCGGCCCGCAGACGCAGTGCCTCCCGGACGGTGCGCCCAGGATGGAGCCCGTTCTCGGCAAGGACGGCGCCGATGACGACCGACTGCCCTCCGGCAACGCTGATGGTCCCCGTCGACGGTCTCACGAGCCCCGCGACCGCGGCCATCAGCGACGTCTTCCCCGCACCGTTCGGACCGACGAGGCCGTACGTCATGGCAGGAGCGAACTGGATCGTGATGTCGTCGAGCCGCGGCCGTCCGCGTCCGCGCACCCCCACGTTGCACAGATCGATCGTCATGATGCCTCCCTGGAGCTCAGAAGAAGTAGTTCCACAGAGCGTCGAAGAGCTGCTGGATCGTCATCGTCGCGATCGCGTTGATCGCGGCCTTGATCCAACCGGCGACCCCCGCCCACCACCTCTTGAACGCGGCCGAGCCCTTCTTCACTGCGTTCTTCATCGGGGTGATCAACGACGGTGCGTTCCGCTTGACCCAGTTGATGATCGGACCGATCGGGACCCCGTTGGTGGAGGCCCCATCCGTGCCGATGGGCGCGCCGGTCGTCGGGCCGCCTACGGGTCCACCTGTCGTGGTGCCCCCGGTCGCGCTGACGAAGCTTGCCGAACTGACACTCGAACTGGACGCCGTCACGGGCGCTGCCGACGCAGCTGTCGCTCCGGCGGTTCCCATCAGCGTGCCGACGACGATCGCCCCGATCACCCTTGCTGTACCGATCCGATTCACTGCCATCCCCTTGTGTGGTGCGGCGCGGGCATCGTTGCCGCGCGGTGCCACTCTGGCAGTCAGGATGTCAACGGTCAAATTTCAGTGTGCGATATCAATTCGGCGAGCGAGCATGGATCCGCTCACTCGCGTCGCGCACGGGTCTGCGACGCCCGCGCCGCGAGGTCGTCGTCCGCCGGGTACCCGACCTCGGTCAGGGTGAGGCCCTTCGCCGGCGCGACCGTGAACTCGCTCGTCCGGGCCTCGGCGACCCGCAGCTCCTCGAGCCGGTCGGCGCCGAACCGGCCCTCGCCGACGGCGATCGTCGCCCCCACCATCGCGCGCACCATCGAGTGGCAGAAGGCGTCGGCCTGGAGGCGCGCCACCAGCACGCCGTCCGGCTCGCGGTCCCAGCGGAACTCCTGCAACGTCCGGATGGTCGTCGCCCCCTCGCGCGGCTTGCAGAACGTCGCGAAGTCGTGCAGCCCCAGCAGCCGCAGCGCACCGCGCTCCATCGCCGCCGGGTCCAACCGCGTCGGGTGCCAGACCGTGTGCCCCCGTCGACGTGGATCGCGCCAGGCGTCGGCGTCCGCGATCCGGTACGAGTAGCGGCGCCACAGCGGCGAGAACCGGGCGTCGAACCCCTCCGGCGCGACCGAGGCCCGGGTGACGACGACGTCCCCCTCCGGCGCCGCGATGCCGTTCACGCGCTTGACGAGCCCGTCCAGCGGCGAGCGCCCCGACCCCCGCTTGGCGGCCAGCGCGTCCCACTGCGCCGACGTGAGGTCGAGGTGGGCGACCTGCCCGGTGGCGTGCACGCCCGCGTCGGTGCGCCCGGCCACGGTGAGCAGCGGCGGCTCGCCCCACCGGGTGAAGACGGTGGCGAGCGCGGCCTCGAGCGCGCCCTGCACGGTCCGGAGACCCGGCTGCCGGGCCCACCCGGAGAACGCCGCACCGTCGTACGCGATGTCCAGCCGCAGCCGCACGCCGCCACCGTCACCGCCGCCCTGCGGGCCCGCCGTCTCGTCCACCAGGCCACCGTACCGGGGCCGGACCGCGCCTCCTGGCCCCCGTGCTGACACGCGCCCCGCCCCGGTGTCAGTGCCACGTCAGTGCCGCGTGAGCGGGCCGCGGCACCATCGTCCTCGACATCGACGAACCACGTCGAGTCACCACGAAAGGACCTGCGCGAATGACCACCACACCGCTCGCGGTCGAGGCCACCGGCCTCGTGAAGACCTTCGGGACGAACCGCGCAGTGGACGGTGTCGACCTCCGCGTGGAGGCCGGCACGGTCTACGGCGTGCTCGGCCCCAACGGCGCCGGCAAGACCACCACCATCTCCATGCTCGCGACGCTGCTCAAGGCGGACGCCGGCGAGGCCCGCATCTTCGGGCGGGACGTCCGCCGTGAGGCGCAGGCCGTCCGCTCCCTCATCGGCGTGACCGGCCAGTACGCGAGCGTCGACGAGACGCTCAGCGCGACCGAGAACCTCGTCATCTTCTCGCGCCTGCTCGGCCTGGGCCGCGCCGAGTCGAAGCGGAAGGCCGCCGAGCTGCTCGAGCGCTTCGGGCTGACCGAGGCGGCATCGCGCCCGTTGAAGAACTTCTCCGGCGGCATGCGTCGGCGTCTCGACCTCGCCGCGAGCCTCATCGCACAGCCGCCGCTGCTGTTCCTCGACGAGCCCACGACGGGTCTCGACCCCCGCACCCGCGCCCAGATGTGGGACACGATCCGGGAGCTCGTCGCGACCGGCTCCACCGTCCTGCTGACGACGCAGTACCTCGACGAGGCCGACCAGCTGGCCGACCGCATCGCCGTGATCGACCACGGCCGCGTCGTCGCCGAGGGCACGGGCGACGAGCTGAAGGCGTCCATCGGGTCGAGCTCGCTCCAGCTCCGGCTGGCCGACCCGCTCCGACTCGACGCCGCCCGCACCATCGTGCGGAACAGCCTCGGCGTCGACGCGGTGGCCAGCCCCGAGGGCTCGCGCCTCACCGCGCCGATGTCCGACCCGGACCGCGTGACCGACCTGCTCGTGTCGTTCCGCGACGCCGGCATCTCCCTCGCCGAGATGAGCGTGCAGAAGCCCACGCTCGACGAGGTCTTCCTGCAAATTACCGGCGAAGCGGTGGTCGCTGACGCGTCCGCCGCCGCCGAATGGAGCATCGCATGACCACCATCGCCCCCACCCCCACCTCGGCACCACGGGTCGCCCCACGCCCCGGCATCGGCGGCTCCGGACTCGGCGCGACCGTCCGGCAGTCCTTCACGATGGCGTACCGCGGCCTGGTGAAGGTCCGTCGCACGCCCGAGCAGCTGTTCGACGTGACGCTCATGCCGATCGTCTTCACCGTGATGTTCACGTACATCTTCGGCGGCGCGATCGCCGGCGACGTGTCCAGCTACCTGCCCGTCATCATCCCCGGCATCCTCGTGCAGACGAACATCACGTCGTCGATCGTCACCGGTGTCCAGCTCCGCGAGGACATGGACAAGGGCGTGTTCGACCGCTTCAAGTCCCTGCCGATCGCCCGCATCGCGCCGCTCGCCGGTGCGCTGCTCGCCGACACGGTCCGGTACGCGATCGCCACCGCCATCACGTTCACGGTCGGGATCATCATGGGCCTGCGTCCCGAGGGCGGTGCCGCGGCGGTCGTGCTGGCCGGCGTGCTCGTCATCGTCGTCGCCTGGTCGATCAGCTGGATCTTCGCCTACTTCGGCGTGGTCGCCCGCACCGCGTCGAGCGTCTCCGGCATCGCCAACCTGGTGCTCTTCCCGCTGACGTTCCTGTCGAACGCGTTCGTCCCCACGGACACCCTGCCCGGCTGGCTGCGCTGGTTCACCGAGGTCAACCCGATCTCGCACCTCATCACCGCCGTCCGCGAGCTGATCAACCACGGCGCCGTCACCGGTGACCTCTGGATCAGCCTGCTCGGTGCCGCCGTGGTGGTCGCCGTGTTCGCGCCGCTGACGGTCCGCGCCTACATGCGGAAGGCGTAGCGGAGGTCCTCCAGCAGCGTCCTCGCCCGCGCGACGGCCTCGGTCCGGTTCCATCCGGCCGAGGCCGTCTCGGCGTCCGCGACGCGGGCCGCGCCGAGCGCGTCGACGAGGAGCGGTCGGAGCCGTCCGTGGGCGAGCACCGCGAAGTCCTGCCGGGTGCCGAACCGCATCGCGGCACCCCAGCACCGGGCCGCCTCGGCCGGACGGTCGCTGCGCGCCGCCGCGACCGCGAGTCCCGCCAGCGTCGTGCCGATGACGGGCAGGTCGAGCCACCACGGGTGGACGCGGATCATCACGAGTGCGGCCTTCCGGATGCGGCGGGCGACCGCGCGTTCGTCGGCCTGGAGGCGCGGTGCGGCTCCGTCGGGCGCGCCGAGCGCCGCCTCGTCGACCGCTGCGATCCGCGCCGCGCCCGCCATCACGGTCCAGTGCGGTGTCGCCTTCCGGTGCGGCAGCACCCAGTCCCACGCGGCCGTGTACTGCGCGGCGGCAGCATCGAGGTCGCCCTCGAACCGGAGGCACTCCGCGCCGATCGCGACCGCGAGCACGCCGATCTGGGAGCGGTCGCCGTCGAAGCCGCCCCGCCCCGCGACCGGTCGGTGCTGCAGCTCGGCGGCGATCGACCGGGCGGTGTCCACGGCGCCGGTCGCGGCCGAGCAGAGCCCGACGGTCCAGCCGATCTCGTACAGGTCGTCCTCGGCGCCGAAGCGCTCGAGCTGCTCACGGGCGCGGTCGGCGTTTGCGAGGGCGTCCGCGTACCGGCCGGTCTGGGCGAGGAGCTGCGTCATGGTGACGGCCACGGTGCCGATCGTCCACGCGTCGGCGGTGCGCTCCGCCAGCGTCTGCGCCCGGGTGGCGTACCGGAGGGCCGCCGCGAACTCGCCGTCGTTCTCGGCGAGGGGCGCGCTGAGCATGTTGGCGGTACCGGCCACGCCCTCGTCGGGGTCGTCGCGGAGGCGCGCGAGGAGCGCAGTGCCCGCCGCCGGACGCCCGAGCGTCAGGAGCAGGGCCGCCTGTGCGTCGAGCACCGGGAACCCCGTCGTCCCGACGCGGCGGAGGCGCCGGAGCGTGGAGATCGCCCACGCGGCGGTCCGGCGGTCGTCGAACGCCGAGGAGGCCCCGGCGACGACGAGTCCGACGTGCACCGCGGCGACGTCCTCGGCCGCGGGCGGACCCGAGCGCAGCACCGCGACCACGTCGGACGCGATCGCGGTGACCTCGCCGTGGGCACCCCGGAGCGTCCAGTAGGCCCCGAGGGCGGCGAAGACGTGCGCGGTCGCCGAGGTGTCGTCGGCGCGGAGGCTCCAGCGGAGCAGGGTCACGAGGTTGTCGGCCTCGCGCTGGACCTCGTGGAAGCGGTCGAGCTGCTCCGGGCCGGTGAGCGTGAAGAGGTTCCTGGCGGCGGCGAAGTCCCGCCCCCAGCGGATCATCGCCGTGCGCACGGCCTCGGTGGCACCGCGTTCGTCGAGCCGTGCGGCCCCGAACTCGCGGACGGTCTCGAGCAGGCGGTAGCGGACCGGCTCCCCCTCGACCTCGACGAGCTGCACGAGGGACTGCTCGACGAGCTCGGCGAGGTCGTCGAGCGCGTCGTCCCGGCGGTCCGGCGCGGCCACGGCCTCGACGGCGTCGACCGCCAGGCCGTCCGGGAACAGTGCCAGGCGGGTCAGGAGGTCCTGCGCGCCCGCGTCGAGCAGGCGCCAGCTCCACTCGATGACCGCCAGGAGCGTGCGGTGCCGCTCCGGGGCGCTGCGGTCGCCGCCGCGGAGCAGCGCGAAGCGGTCGTCGAGCCGGCGCTCGATCTCGTCGATGCTCATCCCCCGGATCCGCGCCGCGGCCAGCTCGATCGCGAGCGGCGACCCGTCGAGCCGCGTGCAGATGCGGCGGACGGTGTCCACGGGCAGCACGGCCCCGGGTCGGGCGGCCCGGGCGCGCTCGGTGAACAGCCGGACCGCGGCCCCGTCGGCCTCGACCGGGAGGGGCGCGAGGGGCGCCACGACCTCGCCGGCGATCGCGAGCGGTGCGCGCGAGGTCGTGAGGATCCGGAGGTCGGGGATGCTCGCGAGCAGGTCGGCGGCGAACCCGGCGACGTCACCGACGAGGTGCTCGCAGTTGTCCAGGACGAGGACCGTCGGGGCTTCTCCGAGCGCCCGCCCCACCCGCGCGCGCAGGTCGGCGACGACGACCTCCCGCAGCGCCCGGGCGGAGCGGAACTCGGCCACCCCGAGCAGGGCACCGAGCGCGGGGACGACGTCCTCGGCGGTGGCGATCGGCGCGAGCTCGAACACCACCACGCCGGTGGTCGGCGGCACACCGGCGGCGACGGCCTGCGCGAGGCGGGTCTTGCCGAGCCCACCCGCACCGAGGATCGTGACCAGCCGGTTGCGGGACAGGAGGTCCGTGACGGCGGCGAGGTCCTCCTGCCGCCCGACGAGCGTGTTCGGCGCGGCCCGCAGCCCGACCCGACGAGCGCGACCGGAGTCGGCGGCGGACCGGCGGAGCAGATCGGCGTTCAGCCGCACCAGGTCGGCCGAGGGGTCCGCGCCGAGCTCGTCGGCGAGGCGGTCGCGGTGCGTCGCGAACGCGGCGAGCGCCTCGGCGTTCCGGCCGGCGGCGACCAGCGCGCGCATGCACCCGGCGACGGCGACCTCGTCGAACGGGTTCGCCTCGGACTCGGCGAGCCACAGCGCGGCCGCTTCCGCCGCGTCCCCGCGGTCGAGGAGGAGTTCGCCCAGCCGGCGTCGGAGCGCACGGCGGGCGCCGGCCGCGCGGTCGGCGAGCGCGGCGCCGAGGTCCCCGTCGACGTCCGCGCCGGGGTCGCCCCGCCAGCCGTCGAGCGCTGCCCGGACCACCGCGACGTCCGCGCTGGCAGCCGCGCGCTCGGCGGACGTCAGGTCGACCGAGCCGGGGTCGACCCCGAGTGCGTACCCGGTGCTCGTCGACACGACGACACCGTCGGCCGTGCTGCGCCGGAGCCGGGAGACGAGGGTCTGCAGCGCTGCACGGGCACCACGAGGCTGGTCGTCGCCCCAGAGCTCGTCGATGAGCGCCTCGGTCGTCACGGCGTGTCCGCGCGCGAGCACCAGCGCGACGAGGAACGACCGCGAAAGGGCACCGGGCACCGCCGTCGGCGCTCCCGTCGGATCCGCGACGGTCACTGGCCCGAGGACGGCGACGCGTGGCAGTTCGGACACGGTACGAGTCTACGGACGACCGCACGCGTCCGGCCCGGGATCACGTGACCGGGTACCGCCGCCGGAGTTCGGCGTAGCGCGTGTCCCAGTCGAAGGCCGCGATGCCGTCGAGGTCCCCGGCGAGGTCGAGTTCGAGCAGCTCGAGGTACGTGTGCCACCCCGGTGCGTAGTCCCGGCCGCCGACACGGTCGTGCTCGAGCCGGAGGCCAGCACCGTCCTCGACCGGCTCGACCGTGACGGTGATCGTCGTCTCGTGCTCGTCGCGGGCGTGCCAGGTGGTCGTGAACGTGCGCGGAGCGTCGCACGCCGTGACGGTCCCCTCCGTGAAGACCGTGCCGTCGTCGTACCGCGCGAGCCAGCGGCCGCCGAGGTGGAAGTCGCCCTCGTACGGGGCCATCCAGCGCGAGAGCCGTTCGGGGTCGGTGATCGCGTCCCAGAGGTCCTCGACGGTCGTCGGGTAGGTCTGGGCGAAGCGGATGAGGTACCCGCCGGAGGGCGAGTCCTCGACGGTGCCGTCGGTGGTGCGCATGTCAGTGCTCCTCGTGGTGGACGTCGGCGGGGGTGCCCGGAGCACGTCGGGCCCGGGCGATCTCGGTCGTGAGGGCGTCGAGCCGCTGCCGCCAGAGGGCGCGGTACCGTTCGACGGCGCGGTCGAGTTCCTTGACGGCGCGGGGTTCCAGTCGGTAGACGCGTGCGGTCCCCCGCGGTGCCGCCGTGGCGAACCCGGCGTCGCGTAAGACGCGCAGGTGCCTGGAGACCGCGGGTTGGGAGATGCCGAACTCCGCCCTGATGACGTCGGTCAGCGCACCGGCCGTCCGGTCCCCCTCGGCGAGGAGTTCCGTGAGCCGGCGTCGGACGGGGTCACCGAGGACGTCGAACGCGTGCACGTCGACACTCTATAACCGCAGTGTTATGAAGTCGAGGGTCAGCCGCGGGCGTTCCGGAAGGCGGACGGCCCCGTGCGGGTGTCCAGGTCGTTCGTCGCCCGGCGCTCGGACTCCACGATGCCGCGCATCGCCACGAGTGCGGCGGACGTGACCGCGACGTGCGACGGGTTCTCGCGCGATGCGTCCAGCGCCCGCTCGACCTCGGCGATCGCGTCGTCGCCCGCCTCTTCGGGGCACTCGCCGCGGACCATGCACGCGAGCTCGCGGAGGGCCGTCGCGAGCGGCTCGGCGAACTCGGGGTCCGGTCGCCCGAGCCCCTCCGACACCGGACCCGACCGGGCGACGAGCTCGGTGAGGTCCGTCGTGTACCAGGCGACCCGCTCGAGGGCACGGAAGCGGGCACCGTCCTGCTCGAGCCGTGCCCGGGACCCACGGAGTGCTCCGCGGGGGTTCAGCCGGCGGCTCTCGTGCGCGATCGACACCCGGGAACGGACGTCGGCGATGGCACGGTCCAGTCGGTCCTGCTGACGGTCCCAGGCCTTCTCGTCGCGCTCGCCCCCTGCGAGGACCTCGGCGAGCCCGTCCAGGTGATCTGCGAGCACCTGGTTGACCGCGTCGATCCGGTGCTCGGCGTCCCAGAAGCGCAGGGGCGGGAAGACGAGGAAGTTCACCAGGAGGCCCACCACGACCCCGACGGCCATCTGCACGAGGTACCCGAGCGAGTACCCCTCGGCGTGGGCGCCACCGACGAGCAGGACGAAGAGCGCGGCGGTGGACACCCAGGAGCTGCCCTCGCCGAGGACGCGGAACCCGCCCACGAGCACCCCGATGCCCACCGCCAGCGCGATCGCCAGGAAACCAGGGTCACCGACCCACATCGTGAACCCGGCGATGACGATGCCGAGCGCGATGCCGACGAGCGTCTGGACCCCGCTCCGGATGCCCGCGAACACCGTCGTCTGCATCGCCACGACGGCACCGAGCGGTGCATAGTACGGGTACTCCGCCGCGACCCCGGGCATGTGTCGCGCGATGAACCACGCGAGGACCGCTGCGACGGCGGCCTTCGCGGCGTGGAGCAGGCGCGGTTGCGTCCCGGAGGTCCGGCTCCACCGCCAGACCCGGGTCCCCACACCCGCGATGTGCTCGAACTGCATCGGTCCCTCTCGTCGTGTCGGCCGGTCACGATACGGTGCCGCGCCTGTGAGACGGAGCCGGTCCGCGTTCTGCGGCTCGGCCGCCTGTGGGCCAGGAGGAACGGGGCGGGCTCGCACCGCGCCTCCAGGCCGCCGTCCGGTCACCCCCAGGACGCGACGAAGCCCCCGCAACGCGTGTTGCGGGGGCTTCGTCGTGGTGGGGCTGTGACTACTTGTCGTCCGACTTCTCGGCGGCGTCGGACTCGACCTCGGCAGCTGCCTCGGTCTCGGTCTCCTCGGCGACGGGAGCGGACTCCTCGGTGGTCTCGGTCTCCTCGACCGGGGCCTCGTCGGTGGTGTCCTCGGCGGCGGGCTCCTCGACCGGAGCAGCAGCGGCCGGGGCCGCGTCGCGCTTGACCGGGGCCGGCGTGCTCGACACCGGCTCGAGGACGAGCTCGATCGACGCGAGGGGAGCGTTGTCGCCCTTGCGGAAACCGAGCTTCGTGATGCGGGTGTAGCCGCCCTGACGGTCCTCGACCTGCGGGGCGATCTCGGTGAACAGCGTGTGCACGACGGACTTGTCGCGCAGGATGCTGATCACGCGACGACGCGCGTGCAGGTCGCCACGCTTCGCGAACGTGATGAGACGCTCGGCGACGGGACGGAGGCGCTTGGCCTTCGTCTCGGTGGTCGTGATGCGACCGTGCGTGAAGAGGGCGTTGGCGAGGTTGCTCAGGAGCAGGCGCTCGTGGGCGGGGCCGCCACCGAGGCGGGGGCCCTTGGTGGGCTTCGGCATGTCAGTTCTCCAGTGGTGAAAGTGTTGCGCGCTGCGTCAGCGGCGCGCGTGCGCGTCAGCGCGAGGTCAGTTGTTGGACTCGTCCTCGTCGTACCCGCTGTAGAAGTGGGCGCCGTCGAATCCGGGGACGGTGTCCTTGAGGGACAGGCCGAGCTCGGTGAGCTTGTCCTTGACCTCGTCCACCGACTTCTGACCGAAGTTGCGGATGTTCATGAGCTGCGTCTCCGACAGGGCGACGAGCTCGGACACCGTGTTGATGCCCTCCCGCTTGAGGCAGTTGTAGCTGCGGACCGACAGGTCCAGGTCCTCGATCGGGGTCTGCAGCTCGTTCGAGAGCACGGCGTCGACCGGCGCGGGGCCGATCTCGATGCCCTCGGCCGCGGTGTTGAGCTCGCGGGCGAGCCCGAACAGCTCGACGAGCGTCCGACCTGCCGACGCGATGGCGTCGCGCGGCGTGATGGCCGGCTTCGACTCGACGTCGACGACCAGGCGGTCGAAGTCCGTGCGCTCACCGGCACGCGTCGCCTCGACGCGGTAGGTGACCTTGAGGACCGGCGAGTAGATCGAGTCGATCGGGATCTGACCGGCCTCGCTGAACTCCGAACGGTTCTGCGTCGCCGAGACGTAGCCACGGCCACGCTCGATCGTCAGCTCGAGCTCGAAGCGCGCGGTGTCGTTCAGGGTCGCGATGACGAGGTCCGGGTTGTGGATCTCGACGCCGGCCGGAGCGGAGATGTCCGCCGCGGTGACCTGACCGGCACCCTGCTTGCGCAGGTACGCCGTGATCGGCTCGTCGTGCTCGCTGGAGACGACCAGGCTCTTGATGTTGAGGATGATCTCGGTGACGTCTTCCTTGACACCGGGAACGGTGCTGAACTCGTGGAGGACGCCGTCGATGCGGATGCTGGTGACAGCCGCGCCGGGGATCGAGGAGAGGAGCGTGCGGCGCAGCGAGTTGCCGAGGGTGTAACCGAAGCCCGGCTCGAGCGGCTCGATGACGAAGCGCGAGCGGAACTCGGAGATCGTCTCCTCGGTCAGGGTGGGGCGCTGTGCAATGAGCACTGTGGGATTCCTTTCGGCGGAGTGTCCGCTATATGACACTCGGCGGTACGACGGGGCCGACCGGGCCCCGACGGGTCTGTTGAGTTGTGATCACGCGCACGCGCTTGCCAGGACGGCACGGCCTGCGCGATCGAACGACCAGGAATGGCCGCGGGCCCTGCTCGCTCCCGTCAGGGGACGAGCAGGGCGCGGCCGGTTGCTCCTCGCGTCAGACGCGACGGCGCTTGGGCGGGCGGCACCCGTTGTGCGCCTGCGGCGTGACGTCGTTGATCGAACCCACCTCGAGGCCAGCGGCCTGGAGCGAGCGGATCGCGGTCTCGCGGCCCGAACCCGGACCCTTCACGAAGACGTCGACCTTCTTGACGCCGTGCTCCTGCGCCTGACGCGCAGCGGACTCGGCGGCGAGCTGCGCCGCGAACGGCGTCGACTTGCGCGAACCCTTGAAGCCCACGGCACCCGAGGACGCCCAGCTGAGGACGGCACCCGACGGGTCGGTGATGCTGACGATCGTGTTGTTGAACGTGCTCTTGATGTGGGCCTGGCCCACGGCGACGTTCTTCTTCTCCTTGCGGCGCGGCTTGCGCGCGGCAGTCTTGGGGGTAGCCATCGGGGTCTCCTATCGAGCCTTCTTCTTGCCTGCCACGGTGCGCTTCGGTCCCTTGCGGGTACGCGCGTTGGTCTTGGTGCGCTGACCGCGCACCGGGAGACCACGACGGTGGCGAAGACCCTCGTAGCTACCGATCTCGACCTTGCGGCGGATGTCGGCTGCGACCTCACGGCGGAGGTCACCCTCCACCTTGAAGTTGCCCTCGATGAAGTCACGGAGGGCGACGAGCTGGTCGTCGGTCAGGTCCTTGACGCGGATGTCACCGGAGATACCGGTCTCGGCGAGTGCCTGGACCGCGCGGGTACGGCCGACGCCGTAGATGTACGTGAGTGCGATCTCCACGCGCTTCTCGCGCGGGATGTCGACGCCTGCTAGACGTGCCATGTGATGGCTGCTCCTGTTGTCGATGGAGGTGTGGAGCAGTACCGGTGCTCGGGCCTCCGACCCGAGGTGTCCCCGCTCGCGCGGATCTTGGTACTGCGTTCGATGTTGAGTTGTGGATCCTGCTCGCAGCCGCCCGAGGGCGATCGCGTCAGGCAGCCGGGACTAGCCCTGGCGCTGCTTGTGACGCGGGTTGCTCTTGCAGATCACCATGACGCGGCCCTTGCGGCGAATGACACGGCAGTGCTCGCAGATGGGCTTGACGCTGGGGTTGACCTTCATTGTTCTTTCCTCGTGCTCGCTGGCTTCGTGCTCGGCAGGGTTGCCGGGCCGTTCCTTTCCAGCTCGCGGATCACTTGTAGCGGTAGACGATCCGGCCGCGGGTCAGGTCGTACGGGCTCAGCTCCACGATCACGCGGTCCTCGGGGAGGATGCGGATGTAGTGCTGGCGCATCTTCCCGGAGATGTGCGCAAGGACCTTGTGTCCGTTGGTCAGCTCAACGCGGAACATCGCGTTGGGCAGAGCTTCGAGCACCGAGCCCTCGATCTCGATGACGCCGTCTTTCTTGGCCATAGCCTCACTGTCGCTTGGTTGGATTACCGGTGTGATCCCCGAGCCGGTCTGCGGGTCGGGCGCCACGCCCAGTAGGCATGACACACCAAAGATCGATCCTATGTGGTAAACCCAGGATTGCCAAGTGGAGACGGCGAAGTCCCCACGTCTGGGGCTTCACAGCGGTGTCTGAGCGTTCCACAGTGGTTTGACGGCGCGCTCCGGGGTCCCGTTGGTCACCGGCCCCTAGCGTGGCCCTCGCCCCCCGCCCGTGCAGACCGCGCCGCACGGACCACCGAACGGAGACCACGTGCCCGACGCCACCCGACGCCCGTTCGCCCGCCACGGCCGCCTCCCGCGCCGCCGCGGATGGGGCACGCTCGCGTCGATCGTGGCGTCCGCCCTCGCCGTCGTCCTCGTCAGCGGGACGAGCGTCGCCGCCATCGCGGGTGCGCAGCTCGCCACGGCGCCGAGGACGGTCAAGCTCAGCACGGACGACCAGAGCACCGCGCAGACGGCCGACATCACGGCCATCAAGGGCGGTGCGAACATCCTGCTCATCGGCAGCGACACCCGCATCGGGCAGTTCGACTCGGACGAGGACGTCGAGGGCGCCCGCAACGACGTCACGATGCTCATCCACATCTCGCAGGACCACACCCAGCTGACCGCGGTGAGCTTCCCGCGCGACCTCATGGTGCCGATCCCGGCGTGCACGAACCCCGAGAGCGGGACCACGTACCCGGCGGCCACGTCCGCGCAGTTCAACACGGCACTCGGGAACGGCGGGGTCTCGTGCGTCGTCGACACCGTCGAGAACCTCACCGGCCTGAGCATCCCGTACGCCGGGCTCATCACGTTCGACGGCGTCATCGAGATGTCGAACGCCCTCGGCGGCGTGGACGTGTGCGTCGCGGACCCGATCAACGACTCCTACACGAACCTGCACCTGACGGCCGGCTCGCACAAGCTCGAGGGCACGGACGCGCTCGCGTTCCTCCGCACCCGGCACGGTGTCGGCGACGGGAGCGACCTCGCGCGCATCAGCTCGCAGCAGGTGTTCCTGTCGGCACTGCTGCGCAAGGTCACCTCGGACGGGACGCTCTCGAACCCGATCACGCTCTACAAGCTCGCCGGCGCCGCGCTGTCGAACATGACGCTGTCCGACGGCCTCGCCCAGGCCCGCACGCTCGTCGGACTGGCCGGGGCCCTGCGCGGGATGAGCACGGCGAACATGCTCTTCGTGCAGTACCCGGTCGCGGACGACCCCGACGACAGCGCGCGGGTGATCGTCGACCAGGACGCCGCACACACCCTCAACGTCGCGCTGCAGAACGACCAGAAGACCTCGCTGAGCGACTCGAGCACGGGGCGTGCGTCGGAGGAGTCCTCCGGGTCGAGCGGGACGGCGACCGCTGCTCCGTCCACGGGGACCTCGACCGGCACCGGCACCTCGTCGGCCGGTGGGTCCTCGGCCGGCACGTCCTCGGGTACCGCGGCGGGCACCGGCACGGCGTCCGGATCGGCGTCCGGCACCGCCACGAGCGCCGCGACCGGTTCGGCGACGCCGCTGCCCTCGTCGATCACCGGACAGAGCGCGTCCGAGGAGACCTGCTCCGTCGGCAACGACTGAGACCGGCGCGCAGAGCGCGTCGCGCGGTGCCCGTTGCGCGTCGCGCGTCGCGCGCGGGTGCGCACGCTGACGACGAGTGCACGTGGTCCACACGGTGCAGACGTCGTGGACGTGCGCAGGGACGAACCGGAGGCGCGTGGCGGGCCCGCACCGCGCCTCCTGGCCGTCCGACGGGACCGGACGCGACGGCGCTGACGCGCCGGGTCAGGCAGTGCCGCCTGCGGGAGACGCGACCGACGGGAGGCGCGACCTACGGGATCGGGACCGGCGTCACACCCAGCGGGGCCAGGCCCGCGGCGCCGCCGTCGGCCGCCGTCAGCACCCAGATGCCGTCGGCGTGCACCGCGATGCTGTGCTCCCAGTGCGCGGCGTCGGAACCGTCGAGCGTGCGGACGGTCCAGTCGTCGTCGTCCGTCGAGCTGTCGATGGTGCCGGCCGTGACCATCGGCTCGATCGCGACCACGAGTCCGGGCTTGACCGCCGGACCGGCACCGCGGACGCGGTAGTTGAAGACGGGCGGGTCCTCGTGCATCGAGCGGCCGATGCCGTGGCCGGTGTAGTCCTCGACGATGCCCCACGCGCCGGTCTCGTCGATGGCGTCCTCGATGACGGCGCCGACCTCGTGCAGGTGCTTCGCGTGCGCGAGCGCGGCGATGCCGTGCCAGAGCGCGCGCTCGGTGGTGTCCGAGAGCGTCTGCCGGGCCGCACTGACACCGGCGTCACCACCCGGGACGACGACCGTGAAGGCACTGTCACCGTTCCAGCCGTCGACCTCGGCACCGGCGTCGACCGACACGACGTCACCGGGCTGGAGCACACGCTCCCCCGGGATCCCGTGCACGATCTCGTCGTTCACCGACACGCAGAGCGTGTGCCGGTAGCCCGGGACGAGCTGGAAGTTCGGGATGCCGCCGCCGTCACGGATGACCCGTTCGGCGATCGCGTCGAGCTCGCCCGTGGTGATGCCCGGACGGATCGCGTCGCGGACCGCCGCCAGCGCGTCGTGGGTCAGCAGACCCGGACGCACCATGGCGCGGAGCTCGTCCGGCGTCTTGTAGATCGAGGGCTTGCGGAACCGCACCACGCTGGTGTCAGACGCCCGCGGTCAGCCCACGCGAGGACAGCGCGGCCTGGATCCGGTCGCCGACCTCGTCGATGCCACCGAGGCCATCGACGTCGACGACGAGCCCACGCTCGCCGTACGCCGCCACGATCGGAGCGGTCTGCTCGGTGTAGACCTGCTGCCGACGACGGATGGTCTCCTCGTTGTCGTCGCTGCGGCCCTGTTCCTCCGCGCGCTTCAGGAGGCGGCCGACGAGCTCGTCCTGGTCGGCGACGAGCTGCACGACCGCGTCGATGCCGGTGCCCTGCTCGGCGAGGAGCGCGTCGAGGTACTCGACCTGCCCGACCGTGCGGGGGTAGCCGTCGAGCAGGAAGCCGCTCTCGGCGTCGGCCTCGTGCAGGCGGGACTTCACCAACTCGTTCGTGAGCGAGTCGGGGACGTAGTCGCCCGCGTCCATGATCGCCTTCGCCTGGACGCCGAGCGGGGTACCCTCTGCGACGTTCTTGCGGAAGATGTCACCCGTCGAGACGGCGGGGATCCCGAACGCGTCGGCGATGCGACCGGCCTGGGTGCCCTTCCCGGCTCCGGGAGGTCCGACGATGATGAGACGTGCGCTCAACGGAGAAGCCCTTCGTAGTGACGCTGCTGCAGCTGCGAGTCGATCTGCTTCACGGTCTCGAGGCCGACACCCACGATGATGAGGATGCTCGCGCCGCCGAACGGGAAGTTCTGGTTCGCACCGAAGAACGCCAGCGCCGCCAGCGGGATCAGGGCGATGAGACCGAGGTACAGGGAGCCGGGCAACGTCACCCGGGTGAGAACGTAGTCGAGGTACTCGGCCGTCGGACGACCCGCCCGGATGCCCGGGATGAAGCCGCCGTACTTCTTCATGTTGTCGGCGACCTCTTCGGGGTTGAAGGTGATCGCGACGTAGAAGTACGTGAAGCCGACGATGAGCAGGAAGTACAGGACCATGTAGAACCAGTTGTCACCCGAGGTCAGGTTGTTCTGGATCCAGGTCACCCACGCCGCCGGCTCGCTGCCGTCGGAGGGCTGGTTGAACTGCGCGACCAGGGCCGGCAGGTACAGCAGCGACGAGGCGAAGATGACGGGCACGACGCCGGCCATGTTCACCTTGATCGGGATGTACGTGTTGTTGCCGCCGTAGGTGCGGCGACCGACCATGCGCTTGGCGTACTGCACGGGGATGCGCCGCTGCGACTGCTCGACGAACACGACGGCCATCATGATGACCAGGCCGACGAGGATGACGAACAGGAACAGCTCGAAGCCGTTCGACTGCTCGATCGCCCAGAGCGCCGAGGGGAACTGCGCCGCGATGGACGTGAAGATGAGGAGCGACATGCCGTTGCCGATGCCGCGCTCGGTGACGAGCTCGCCCATCCACATGATGAGGCCGGTACCGGCGGTCAGGGTGACGACCATGAGCATGATCGCGTACCAGCTGTCGTTCGAGATGATCGACGAGCAGGAGGCCGAGGCGTTGGTGCCGAACAGGGCACCGGAGCGGGCGACCGTGATCAGGGTGGTGGACTGCAGCACGCCGAGCGCGATGGTGAGGTAGCGCGTGTACTGCGTCAGCTTCGCCTGACCGGACTGCCCCTCCTTGTAGAGGGCGTCGAAGTGCGGGATGACCACGCGGAGCAGCTGCACGATGATCGACGACGTGATGTACGGCATGATGCCGAGCGCGAAGACCGAGAGCTTCAGCAGCGCGCCGCCGGAGAACAGGTTGATCAGGTCGTACAGGCCCTGCTGCGACGAAGCGCTGGCGAGACAGGTCTGCACGGATGCGTAGTCGACGAACGGCGCGGGGATGTACGACCCCAGGCGGAACAGCGCGATGATCGCGAGGGTGAAGCCGATCTTCTTGCGAAGATCTGGGGTGCGCATGATGCGCGCGACCGCTCTGAACACGAGGACTCCGAACTTCTGGGACCGGCGGCCCGTCGAGGGGCCGTCACCGGTGTGGTCGGCAGGACCGACCTGGCCGGCGGACGCCGACCACTGTCAAGGAAACCGTAACGGCGGCCCGTGCGCAAACGCACGGGCCGCCGACGGGGTTACTGGGAGACGGTGCCGCCAGCAGCCGCGATCTTCTCGGCGGCGGACGCCGAGACCTTGTCGACCGAGACCGTGAGCTTCACGCTGATGTCACCCTGACCGAGAACCTTGACCTTCTCGTTCTTGCGGACGGCGCCCTTGGCGACCAGGTCCGCGACGGTGACGTCGCCACCGTTGGGGTAGAGCTCCGCGATCTTGTCCAGGTTCACGACCTGGTACTCGACGCGGAACGGGTTCTTGAACCCGCGGAGCTTCGGGGTGCGCATGTGCAGCGGCATCTGCCCACCCTCGAAGCCGACCTTGACCTGGTAACGAGCCTTCTGGCCCTTGGTACCACGGCCGGCGGTCTTGCCCTTGGAGCCCTCACCACGACCGACGCGGGTGCGAGCCTTCTTGGCGCCCTCTGCCGGACGGAGGTGGTGCAGCTTCAGGACCTGCACGCGCTCGTTCTTCTCGTCGCTCATGCGTCGACCTCCTCGACCTTCACGAGGTGCGCGACCGTCGCGACGTACCCGCGGTTCTGGGCGTTGTCCTCACGCAGGACCGTACGGCCGATGCGCTTGAGACCCAGGCTGCGGAGCGTGTCGCGCTGGTACTGCTTCTCGCTGATAACGGACTTCGTCTGCGTGATCTTCAGCATCGCCATCACGCACCTGCCTTCTCGGACGCGGCACGCAGAGCAGCGGCCTCGGCCTGGAGCAGACGGTCCGGGACGACCCGGTCGACGGGGAGACCGCGACGGCTTGCGACCGCACGGGGCTCCTCGAGCTGCTGCAGCGCCGTGACGGTCGCGTGCACGATGTTGATGGTGTTCGACGAACCGAGCGACTTGCTCAGGACGTCGTGGATACCGGCGCACTCGAGGACGGCGCGGACCGGACCACCGGCGATGACACCGGTACCGGCAGCGGCCGGACGGAGGAGCACGACGCCGGCAGCGGCCTCGCCCTGCACCGGGTGCGGGATCGTGTTGCCGACGCGCGGGACGCGGAAGAAGTTCTTCTTCGCTTCCTCGACGCCCTTCGAGATGGCGGTCGGGACCTCGCGGGCCTTGCCGTAGCCGACACCCACGAGACCGTTGCCGTCACCGACGACGACGAGCGCGGTGAAGCTGAAGCGACGACCACCCTTGACGACCTTGGAGACGCGGTTGATGGTCACGACGCGCTCGAGGAACTGGCTGTCGCCACCCCGACCGTTGCGGTCGTTGCCACGGCCGCCACCCTGCTGACGGTCGCGACCGCCACCACGGCGGCCACGGTTGTCGGCGGAGTCGCGGTTGTTCGATGCCGAACCGGCTGCGGTCTCGACGGGGCGCTCGACGACGGGGACCTCGGGCTCCTTGGCCGCGGGGGCCGTGGTGCTCGTGGCCTCGGTCGCCTCAGCGGCCTCGGTCGTTTCGACGTTGGCGTCTTCGTTCGTGTTCGCGATGTCGCTCACAGGTTCAGCCCTCCTTCACGGGCACCATCGGCGATCGCGGCGACGCGACCGGCGTACTTGCTACCACCGCGGTCGAAGACCACGGCCTCGACGCCAGCGGCCTTCGCGCGCTCGGCGAGGAGTTCGCCGACACGACGGGCCTTGGCGGTCTTGTCGCCGTCGAACGTACGGAGGTCGGCCTCCATCGTCGACGCGCTGGCCAGGGTGTGCCCCTTGGCGTCGTCGATGACCTGGACGAACACGTGACGCGCCGAACGGGTGACAGCGAGACGCGGACGGGCCTCGGTGCCGGTGATCTTCTTGCGGAGGCGGTTGTGACGGCGCGCCTTGGCGGCCGACTTGCTCTTGCCTCGTGTCTTGAGGAGACCCATGATCACTTACCTGACTTTCCGGCCTTGCGGCGCACGATCTCGCCGGCGTAGCGGACACCCTTGCCCTTGTAGGGCTCGGGCTTGCGCAGCTTGCGGATGTTTGCAGCGACCTCGCCGACGGACTGCTTGTCGATGCCGTTGACGGTCAGCTTGTTGTTGCCCTCGACGGCGAAGCTGATGCCCGCGGGCGGCTCGACCGTGATCGGGTGGGAGTAGCCGAGCGCGAACTCGACGTTGTTGCCCTTCGCCTGCACGCGGTAACCGGTGCCGACGACCTCGAGGCCCTTGGAGTAGCCCTGGGTCACGCCGACGATGTTGTTCGCGATGAGGGTGCGGGTCAGGCCGTGCAGCGCACGCGAGCTGCGCTCGTCGTCCGGGCGGGTGACGAGGACCTGGTTTTCCTCGACCTTGGCCTGGATGGGCTCGGCGACGACGAGCGCGAGCTCGCCCTTCGGGCCCTTGACCGCGACGTTCTGACCATCGATGGAGACGGTCACGCCAGCGGGGATGTCAATGGGAAGACGTCCGATACGAGACATTGTCGATCACCACACGTAGGCGAGGACTTCCCCACCCACGCCCTTCTGCTCGGCTTCACGGTCGGTGAGCAGTCCCGAGGAGGTCGAGAGGATCGCCACGCCGAGGCCACCGAGGACCTGGGGGATCTCCGTCGACTTCGCGTAGACCCGGAGACCGGGCTTCGAGACGCGCTTGATGCCGGCGATCGAACGCTCGCGCTCGGGGCCGTACTTCAGGTCGATCGTGAGGGTCTCGCCCACGCGGGCGTCCTCGATCTTCCACTCGCTGATGTAGCCCTCGCGCTTGAGGATCTCAGCGATGTTCTTCTTCAGCTTGGAGCTGGGAAGCGAGACGGCGTCGTGGTGCGCCGAGTTCGCGTTCCGCAATCTGGTCAGCATGTCTGCGACCGGATCGGTCATCGTCATGATGGTCGTCCATTCTTCGCCTGGTTTCGACACCCGTTCCACGAATGCCGACCTGAGCGATCGGGTGATCCTGGGGCGATTCCCCTGGATCGGTGTGTTCGTGCGTGCGGGCCGGAGGACGTGAATCCTCCGGCCCGCACCGCCCGAAGTATCTTAGACCGTCTGCTCGGCAGAACGGAACGGGAACCCGAGCTGGCGGAGCAGCGCGCGGCCCTCGTCGTCCGACTTCGCGGTGGTCACGACGGTGATGTCGAAGCCACGCACGCGGTCGATGCGGTCCTGGTCGATCTCGTGGAACACGGACTGCTCCGTGAGACCGAACGTGTAGTTGCCGTTGCCGTCGAACTGCTTGTCGCTGAGACCGCGGAAGTCGCGGATGCGGGGCAGTGCGAGGGTCACGAGACGGTCGATGAACTCCCAAGCGCGGTCACCACGGAGGGTGACGTGCGCGCCGATGGCCTGGCCCTCACGCAGCTTGAACTGCGCGATGGACTTGCGGGCCTTCGTGACCTGGGGCTTCTGACCCGTGATCGCCGTGAGGTCCTTGATGGCCCCCTCGATGATCTTCGAGTCGCGAGCGGCCTCACCGACACCGGTGTTCACGACGACCTTGACCAGGCCGGGGACCTGGTTGACGTTCGCGTACCCGAACTGCTCGGTGAGGGCAGCCTTGATCTCGTTCTTGTACTTCTGCTTGAGGCGCGGCTCGACCTTGGTCGCCGGCGCGGCAGTCGTGTCGGTCATCAGAGCTTCTCACCCGACTTCTTGGCGTAGCGGACTCGGACGGTCTTCTTGACGCCGTCCTTCTCCACCTCTTCGTTGCGGAAACCGACGCGGGTCGGCTTCTTGGTCTTCGGGTCGACGATGGCGACGTTCGACACGTGGATCGGAGCCTCGTGCTGCTCGATGCCACCGGTCTTCGAGCCGCGCTGCGTCTGGCCGACGCGGACGTGCTTCGTGACGAAGTTCACGCCCTCGACGACGACGCGGTTCTTGTCCTTGAGGACCTCGATGACCTTGCCCTGCTTGCCACGGTCACCGCCGCGCTCCTGCTTGGCACCCGTGATGACCTGGACCAGGTCACCCTTCTTGATGTTCGCCATGGCTTACAGCACCTCCGGCGCGAGCGAGATGATCTTCATGAACTTCTTGTCACGGAGCTCGCGACCGACCGGACCGAAGATGCGCGTGCCGCGCGGGTCGCCGTCAGCCTTGAGGATCACTGCCGCGTTCTCGTCGAACTTGATGTAGGAGCCGTCCTGACGACGGGTCTCCTTCTTGGTGCGAACGATGACCGCCTTGACGACGTCACCCTTCTTCACGTTGCCGCCGGGGATGGCGTCCTTCACCGTGGCGACGATGACGTCACCGAGACCGGCGTAGCGACGACCCGAGCCACCGAGCACGCGGATGGTCAAGATCTCCTTGGCACCCGTGTTGTCGGCGACCTTGAGGCGGGATTCCTGCTGAATCACTGCTGTCTCCTATTCCGAAGCAGGCCGGGGCCTACTTGGCCTTCTCGAGGATCTCGACCAGGCGCCAGCGCTTGGAAGCGCTGAGGGGACGGGTCTCGCTGATCACGACGAGGTCGCCGACACCAGCGGTGCCGAGCTCGTCGTGGGCCTTCACCTTGGACGTGCGACGGATGATCTTGCCGTAGAGCGCGTGCTTCACGCGGTCCTCGACCTCGACCACGATGGTCTTGTCCATCTTGTCGCTCGTGACGTAGCCACGACGCGTCTTGCGGTAGCCGCGAGCGGAGGCGGCGGAGGTCTTCTCTTCGTTCGCCATTACTTCTCCTCGGCGGTCTCGGCCTCGGCCGACTCAGCCGGCTTCTCAGCCTTCTTGGTCGTCTTCTTGGCCTTGGGGGCGGTCTCGACGGGCGCGGGAGTGGCACGGATGCCGAGCTCGCGCTCGCGGAGGACGGTGTAGATGCGAGCGATGTCGCGCTTGACGGCACGGAGACGACCGTGGCTCTCCAGCTGGCCGGTGGCCGACTGGAAGCGGAGGTTGAAGAGCTCCTCCTTGGCCTTCTTCAGTTCGTCAGCAAGACGCTCGTTCTCGAACGTGTCGAGCTCCGTCGGACGGAGCTCCTTGGAACCGATCGCCATTATGCGTCGCCCTCCTCGCGCTTGATGATGCGTGCCTTGAGGGGCAGCTTGTGGATTGCACGGGTCAGCGCCTCACGGGCGATGTCCTCGTTGACGCCGGAGAGCTCGAAGAGCACACGGCCCGGCTTGACGTTGGCGACCCACCACTCGGGGGAACCCTTACCGGAACCCATGCGGGTCTCGGCGGGCTTCTTCGTGAGCGGACGGTCCGGGTAGATGTTGATCCACACCTTGCCGCCACGCTTGATGTGACGCGTCATGGCGATACGAGCGGACTCGATCTGACGGTTGGTCACGTAAGCGGGCGTCAGCGCCTGGATGCCGTAGTCACCGAACGACACCTTGGTGCCACCGGTGGCCTGGCCCGAACGCTTCGGGTGGTGCTGCTTGCGGTGCTTGACTCGACGGGGAATAAGCATGGTTACGCCTCAACTCCTGCGCCGGCCGGCGCGTCCTGCGGGGCCTGCTGCTGACGGCCGCCACGGTCGCCGCCACGGCGGTCGCCGCGCTCGCCACGGGGGCCGCCACGACGCTCCGGGCGCGACGAACGCTGGTTCGCCTGCTCGCGAGCGAGCTCCTTGTTCGTGATGTCGCCCTTGTAGATCCAGACCTTCACGCCGATGCGGCCGAACGTGGTCCGGGCCTCGTAGAAGCCGTAGTCGATGTTCGCGCGGAGCGTGTGCAGGGGCACGCGGCCCTCGCGGTAGAACTCCGAGCGCGACATCTCGGCGCCGCCGAGACGACCCGACACCTGGATGCGGACACCCTTGGCGCCGGCGCGCTGTGCACCCTGCAGACCCTTGCGCATGGCGCGACGGAACGCGACACGAGCGGAGAGCTGCTCGGCGATGCCCTGCGCGACGAGCTGGGCCTCGGTCTCGGGGTTCTTGACCTCGAGGATGTTGAGCTGGATCTGCTTCTTGGTGAGCTTCTCGAGCTCGCCACGGACGCGCTCCGCCTCGGCGCCACGGCGACCGATGACGATGCCCGGACGCGCGGTGTGGATGTCCACGCGGACGCGGTCACGGGTGCGCTCGAGCTCGATGCGGGCGACGCCGGCGCGGTCGAGGGTCTTCTTCAGGTACTCGCGCACCTTGATGTCCTCGGCCACGTAGTCGGCGTAGCGCTGACCCGGCTTCGTGCTGTCGGTGAACCAGTGCGAGACGTGGTCCGTCGTGATCCCGAGACGGAAGCCGTACGGGTTGACCTTCTGGCCCATTACTTGCTCGCCTTCTTGCTCGTCGCGGCAGCCTCGACCTCATCCGGCGTCGCGAGGACGACCGTGATGTGGCTGGTGCGCTTGTTGATGCGGAAGGCGCGGCCCTGGGCGCGCGGCTGGAACCGCTTCAGGGTCGTACCTTCGTCGACGAAGACGCGGCTCACGTAGAGGTCGCGCTCGTCGAGGAAGCTGTTCGTCGAGTCCGCCTTGACCCGTGCGTTCGCGATCGCCGAGGCGACCAGCTTGTACACGGGCTCCGAAGCGCCCTGGGGGGCGAACTTCAGGATGGCGAGGGCCTCGTGGGCCTGCTTGCCGCGGATCAGCTCGATGACGCGACGGGCCTTCTGAGGCGTGACGCGGATGTGTCGCACGCGTGCGATCGACTCCACCATTTCGTTCCTCCTCTGCGTCGCCGCCTTAGCGGCGACGGCCCTTCTTGTCGTCCTTCACGTGACCACGGAAGGTGCGGGTCGGCGCGAACTCGCCGAGCTTGTGACCGACCATCGACTCGGTGACGAACACCGGGATGTGCTTGCGGCCGTCGTGCACGGCGATCGTGTGCCCGAGCATGTTCGGGATGATCATCGAGCGACGCGACCAGGTGCGGATCACGTTCTTGGTGTTGGCCTCGTTCTGCGTGACGACCTTGCGGAGCAGGTGCTCGTCGACGAAGGGGCCCTTCTTCAGACTGCGTGGCATCTTCTGAACTCCTACTTGCGCTTCTTGCCGGCGTTACGGCGACGGACGATGAGCTTGTCGCTCGGCTTGTTCGGCTTGCGCGTGCGACCCTCGGCCTGACCCCACGGGCTGACCGGGTGACGGCCACCGGAGGTCTTGCCCTCGCCACCACCGTGCGGGTGGTCGACCGGGTTCATCGCGACACCACGCACGGTCGGGCGGACGCCCTTCCAGCGCATGCGGCCGGCCTTGCCCCAGTTGATGTTCGACTGCTCGGCGTTGCCGACCTCGCCGATCGTGGCGCGGCAGCGTGCGTCGACGTTGCGGACCTCGCCCGACGGCAGACGGAGCTGCGCGTAGGGGCCGTCCTTGGCAACGAGACGCACCGAGGCGCCGGCCGAACGCGCGAGCTTGGCGCCGCCACCGGGGCGGAGCTCGATCGCGTGCACGACGGTACCCACGGGGATGTTGCGCAGCGGCAGGTTGTTGCCCGGCTTGATGTCCGCGCCGGCGCCCTGCTCGATGACGTCGCCCTGCTTGAGCTTGTTCGGCGCGATGATGTAGCGCTTCGTGCCGTCCACGTAGTGCAGGAGCGCGATGCGCGCCGTGCGGTTCGGGTCGTACTCGATGTGCGCGACCTTGGCGTCGATGCCGTCCTTGTCGTGACGACGGAAGTCGATCACGCGGTACTGACGCTTGTGGCCACCACCGATGTGACGGGTGGTGATGCGGCCGGAGCTGTTGCGGCCACCGGTCTTCGGCAGCGGACGAAGCAGCGACTTCTCCGGCGTCGAACGGGTGATCTCAGCGAAGTCGGCGACCGACGAGCCGCGACGACCGGGGGTCGTCGGCTTGTAGTTACGAATAGCCATGATTTATCCCTCTGGTCCTCAGCCGACAGCCGTGAAGATGTCGATCGAACCGGACTTGAGCGTCACGATGGCACGCTTGGTGTCCTTGCGCTTGCCCATGCCGAAGCGCGTGCGACGGGTCTTGCCCGGACGGTTCAGCGTGTTGATGCTCGCGACCTTGACGTCGAAGATCTTCTCGATGGCGAGCTTGATCTCGGTCTTGTTCGAACGGGGGTCCACGATGAACGTGTACTTGCCCTGGTCGATCAGGCCGTAGCTCTTCTCCGAGACGACCGGCGAGATGATGATGTCGCGCGGGTCCTTGTTGAAGCCGCTCATGCGGAGATCTCCTTCGCGGTCTTCGACGCGATGAAGGCGTCGAGTGCGCTCTTGCTGAAGACGAGCGCGTCGGCCTTGAGCACGTCGTAGGCGTTGAGCTGGCCGTACGAGAGCGCGTGGACGTTCGGCAGGTTGCGGATCGACTTGAGCGTGAGCTCGTCGTCCTGCTCGAGCACGACGAGCACGTGCTTGACGGGCGCGACCTTCTCGATGAGCGTGCGGGCGGTCTTGGTCGACGGCACCTCGGCCGCGACGAAGCCCTCCACAGCGGAGATGCGGCCACCGCGGGCGCGGTCCGAGAGCGAGCCGAGCAGAGCAGCGGCGATCATCTTCTTCGGGGTGCGCTGCGAGTAGTCGCGCGGGGTCGGTCCGTGGACGACGCCACCGCCGGTGTGCTCCGGAGCGCGGACCGAACCCTGACGGGAGCGGCCGGTGCCCTTCTGCTTGAACGGCTTGCGACCAGCACCGCGGACCTCGCCGCGGTTCTTGGTCTTGTGGGTGCCCTGACGCGCGGCTGCGAGCTGCGCGGTGACGACCTGGTGGATCAGCGGGACGTTGGTCTCGACGTCGAAGAGCTCGGCGGGGAGCTCGACGGTGCCGGACTTGACGCCCGATGCGTCGAGGACGTCGATCGTGGTTGCGGTCGTGGTGGCCATGATCACTTACCCTTCACGGCGGTGCGGACGAAGACGGAGCGACCGCGAGCACCGGGGATCGCGCCCTTGACGAGCAGCAGACCCTTCTCGGCGTCGACGGCGTGCACCGTGAGGTTGAGGACGGTCACACGCTCGCCACCCATGCGACCCGCCATGCGCATGCCCTTGAAGACACGCGACGGGGTCGACGAAGCACCGATCGAACCGGGCTTGCGGTGGTTGCGGTGGGCACCGTGCGAAGCGGACACACCGGCGAAGCCGTGGCGCTTCATGACACCGGCGAAGCCCTTGCCCTTGGAGGTGCCGACGACGTCGACCTTCTGGCCCGCCTCGAACGTGTCGACGGTGAGCTCCTGGCCGAGCGTGTACTCAGCGGAGTCGTTGGTGCGGATCTCCGTGAGGGTGCGGCGCGGGGTGACCCCGGCTGCCTCGAAGTGGCCGGCGGCCGGCTTGTTGACCTTGCGCGGGTCGATGGCGCCGGCGGCGATCTGGATCGCCTCGTAGCCGTCGCGCTCGACGTTGCGGATCTGGGTGACCACGTTCGGGCCGACCTCGATCACGGTGACGGGGATGAACTTGTTGTTCTCGTCCCACACCTGGGTCATCCCGAGCTTCTTGCCGAGGAGGCCCTTGACGGTCTTGGTTGAGTTCGCCATCAGTCCAGCCCCCTTACAGCTTGATCTCGATGTTGACGTCGGCCGGGAGGTCGAGTCGCATGAGCGAGTCGACGGCCTTCGGCGTCGGGTCGACGATGTCGATGACCCGCTTGTGCGTGCGCTTCTCGAAGTGCTCGCGCGAGTCCTTGTACTTGTGGGGAGAACGGATCACGGTGACCACGTTCTTCTCGGTGGGGAGCGGCACCGGGCCGACCACGGTCGCACCGGCACGGGTCACCGTGTCGACGATCTTCCGGGCCGACGTGTCGATGACCTCGTGGTCGTACGACTTGAGCCGGATGCGGATCTTCTGTCCCGCCATGTGTCTCTTTGTCCTCTCTGCGCCGCGCACCCTCGGGCCGCCTGACGCCGCCGCCACCGTGCATTCCTGCAGGGCTTGGCTGTTTTCTGTGAACCAACCGGCCGCATCCGCTGGGGATGACCGCTGTTCTCGTGTCAACCGCGCGGAGCGACCTGGGCCGTTCAGCGTGGGCATGTCGTCTCCCGCACGCTCTGGGCACAGCAGTGCCCGTCACGCTTGGTGGGGAGTCGATCGTGTTCTGCTGCCTGCGGCCCAACCCAGCCCTGCTGGACAGGGGGGTTGTGCACTGCCAGAGCAGTGATCCTGCGCACGCGAACGCGCGCGGAATTTCGGAACCGGACAAGTCTCGCATAGGCACGTCATCCGTGCAACCCGGGCGTGTCGCGAACCACGGGCGTGTCGGGATCGGCCCGCTTCCCCGGATCCACGCGGATCGAGGGCCAGGAGGCGCGGGTCGCCCCCGACGCACGACGTGCCCTCCGGAGCCGGTCCGGAGGGCACGTCGCAGGGGTCGGTCGGGACTACTCCGCGACGACCGGGGGGACGAACCACGGGGGGAAGACCGCGACCCGGGGAGCGTGTCCGCCGTGGTCCTTGAGCACGGCCTTGACCGTCTGGCGGACGCGGTCGTTGGGGACACCGATGACCGCGACGGCGGAGAACGGCACGCTCGGGCCGGCGAGCAGCTCGAGGCCGAGCATCTCCGGGTCGGTGAAGTCCGTGCGACGGATGAGGTTCGTCGCGGCCTCGGGCCCGACCGCGAACCGGACGTCCTCGGCGTCGGCGTCCTGGTCGGCGACGATGACCGACGCCCCGAAGGCCGACACCGGCACGACGAGCATGATGTACTCCGTCGCCCGGGTCCGGCGGGCCGCGTCGGACCACCGCTCACCCTCGGCGCCGGTGCGCAGCTCGTCCCAGCGGGTCGCGTCGGGCGACAGCGTGAACGGCACGTGCGCAGCGACCGGGGAGCCGTCGGGGGCGTGCGCCTCGGCGCGGGCGGCCCGGGCAGCGGCGGAGGCGACGTCGACGACCGGCGTCACGGCGTCCGACGCGAGGATCGCACCGGACCCCACGATGTCGTCGAGGTTGTCCACGTGCGTCACGTGGTGCGCGCGGAGCGAGGCGAAGTCACGCGCCTCGGGCAGGTCGGGCACCGGGGACCGCAGCGAGGACGCCGGGGTCGCCGCCTGGCCGGGCACGGTCCGGAGCGAGGTGGTGATCCGGGTGCGGCGCGGGGTCGGGGTGGTGGGGAGTTCTGCGGCCTCGCGCTGCCGTGGCGCGCAGATGTCGCAGAGTTCGGTGGGGAATCCGTGGATGCACTCGTCAGTCACGACTGGTGGGGTCCTTCCGTGCCCGGGTGGGGGTGTTCGGGCACGAGGTCCAACGGTACGTCATCCCGGCCCCTTCCCGGTCACTGTCGGTAGAGCAGTGCGCGGACCTCCGACTCGGCCGCGTGCGTGCGGTCGGGGTCGATGGTCTCGCCGTGGTCGTAGGCGTCGAGCAGGCGCGGGTCGATGTAGCTCTGCCGGCACACCGTCGGGGTGTTGCCGAGTTCCTCGCTCGCGACCTTCACCGCGTGCGACACCGCCTTCTTCCGTTTCGTCACGGACGACTGCGGTCCGGTCGCCGCGAGGTCGACCGCGGCGGCGACGGTGCCGTGCAGGGTGCGGAAGTCCTTCGCGGTGAACTCGTCACCGGCACGTTCCTTCACGTACTCGTTGATGTCCTCGGCGGAGAGGGGCTCCCACTCGGCGCCCCGGCGCGCACGGAACGAGAGCAGCCGGGCGTTCGGTCCGCGCCGCTTCATGCCCGCGATGACGGTCGCGAGGTCGGGGTCGTGGATCGAGGACGACCACTCCTGGCCGCTCTTGCCCGGGAAGTCGAGCTCGATGTCGTCGCCGGAGACGTGGGCGTGCGCGCACAGCAGGGTGGACAGGCCGCGGCTGCCGTGCTCGGTGGCGTACCGCTCCGACCCGACCCGCAGGGACCCCTGGTCGAGCATCCGGAAGGCCGCCGCGAGGGCACGCTGCCGGTCGGGCTCCGGCCGCCGGAGGTCCATCGTGACCCCGCGTCGTGCGACCGGCAGCGATTCGGCGAGCGCCAGGGCACGGTCGTACTTGATGCGGTCCATCCGTTCGCGCCAGGACGGGTGGTACATGTACTGCCGCCGACCGGCGCCGTCGACGCCGGTCGCGAGCACGTGCCCGTTGTCGTACGGCGAGATCCACACGTCGTCCCACGCGGGCGGGATGACGAGGTCCTCGAGACGCTGCCGGACAGCGGCGTCGGTGACGGTGGTGCCGTCCGGGTCGCGGTAGGAGAAGCCACGCCCGCTGCGGACGCGGTGGTAGCCGCGACCGTTGGTCGCGGAGCGGCGGAGACGGGTCACGCTCTCGATGCAACTCGCCGCCGCCTGTGACCCGGCCCGGCGACGGTCGGGAGGGACGGTGCCAGCCGGCACCGCGCCTCCCGTCCGTCAGGTGGTCACGCTCGGCGACGTCGTCGCGTCACCAGCAGGACGCCACCGGCCGCCATCGCGAGGAGCGCGATCAGCGCACCGATGCCGAGTCCGGCCGCACCCGTGAAGGCGAGCTCGCTCGCCGACTCGGGAGCGTCGCGCACCGGGGCCGGGTCGCTGGCGCGCATCGGGTCCGTCGGGCTGGCGGACCCCGCGACCGGCACCACCTGCGTCGTCGGCGACTCGACCGTGGCGACGTTCGTGATGCGGTCCGGTGCGTCCGTCGCGACCTTCGCCGTGACCTGGAACGCGACCTTCCCGTCGACGGCGAGCGGACCCGTCAGGGTGCAGGTGACGGTCTTCCCGGTGGTGCAGGTCGCCGCCTTCGCGTCGTTCACGCTCACCAGGGTGAGGCCGGCCGGCAGACGGTCCGTGACGACCACGGGGCCCGGGTCCTCGGTGGGGCCGTCGTTGCGCACCGTGATGGTGTACCCGACGGTCTCCCCGCGGACCAGCTGCCCGGTGTGCGTCTTCGTGACCGCCAGGCTCGACGCGGGGTCGACGGCCAGCTCGTCCGAGTCGTCGTTGTCGGCGAGCGTCGTCTCGGTCGTGCTCGTCGCCACGGTCGCGCTCGGCTGCACGCCCGGGTAGGCGGCGGCCGTCGGCGTCTGGTGCACCGTGATCGCCGGGGCGAACGAGCCCGCCGGCAGCGTGCCCGCGAGGGCGAACGACACCGTGGTCGAGCCGTCGGCGTTCTTCGTGACGGACGTGACGGTCCACGCGGGGTCGGCCTCGGCCCCGACGTACGTCAGGCCCTTCGGCAGCGTGTAGGTCGCGGTGACCGCCGCGGCGTCGGAGAGGCCGACGTTCCGGACCTGGATCGTCTCCGGCAGGTCCTTGCCGATCACCGCGGTGCCGTCGTGCCCGATCGTGATGGCCACGTTCGCCACCTCGTCGACGTCGAGGGGGCTCGTCACCGGCTCGTCGTTCGTGCCGACCGGCGGGGTGGTGCCCTGGCCGGTGATCACCGCGCGGTTCTCGATCGTGCCGGCGGTGTGGCCGGACGCGAGCTTCGTGGTGATCCACAGGCCGGGGGCGTCCGTCCCGGCGACGATCGTCGTCGGGAGCGAGCACGTCACCAGGGCCGGGTCGGTCGTGCCGTCGCAGGTCCACACCGCTCCGTCGCTCGAGGCGCCGGTGAACGTCAGCCCCTCGGGCAGCTGGTCGGTGACGACCGTGGTGGGCTGCTCGTCCGACGGACCCTCGTTGCTGACCTGGAGCAACCAGGTCTGCTCGGCGCCGGCGGTGACGCGCTTCGCGGCCGTCGTCGACCCGGGCTTCTCGACCGGGGTCTTGGTCAGGCGGAGCGCAGCGTGCGTCGTCACCGTGACGTCGTCACCGGCGATGTCGTTCGTCGGGTCCGTGTCGGGCGTCGCACTCGACACGACCGCGGTGTTGCGGAGCGTGCCGGCCGGAGTGCCGGACGCGATCGAGGCGGTCACGTGGAACACCGTGGTCGCACCGTTCGCGACCACGTCGGTCGACCAGGTGCTCGGATCCGCGCCCTGTTCCCAGGCCGTGTCGTCCGTCGTGACCTTCGTGACCGTCATCCCCGCGGGCGGGGTGTCGGTCCACGTGACGTCCTGCGCGTCCGAGGGGCCGTCGTTCGTCACGGTGACGTCGTAGGTGACGGTCGTGCCGGCGTCGGCGCTCGGGGCGCTCGTGCGCTGCTTCGTGATCGACAGGTCGGCGTGCGTGGTGACGTCGACGGTCGCCTCGTCGTGCGCGGTCGGGCCGGTGGCCGTGACGGGCGCCGCGGTCGCGGTGTTGACGATCGACGATCCGCGGAAGGACGCCGGCACGTGCACGGTCAGGACGATCGTGTTCGGGTCGGTCGCGCCCGCCGCGATCCCGTCGGCGCTCGACAGGGTGAGCACGCCGTCCTCGTTCGACTCGAGCGTCCAGTGCTGCTGGGTCGCCGCGGTCAGCCCGCGGAACTCCACGCCGGCCGGGAGGGTGTCCTGGACGCGGACGCTCGGCGAGGTGCCGTCACCGGCGGGCAGGTCGGACGGGCCGGTCGGGTTCGCGACCGTGATCGTGTAGGTGACGTCCTTCCCGGCGTCGACCGTCTCGACGTCCGCGGTCTTCGTCACCGACAGGCCGGCGCTCTGGGTGGCGTCGCTGCGGCCCTGCGCCTCGGCGGGCGCCGCGTTGTCGGCGGTCACCACGGCCGTGTTCAGCAGGGTGCCGGACATCGACGACGGGGTCGTCACCGTGATGGTGAACGTCGTGCTCTTCCCGGCGGCCAGGGTGCCGTCGAGCACACAGGTCACGTCGTTCCCGTCGGCGGCGGGTGCGGTGCAGGTCCAGGCGCCGTCCGTCTGGGTGATCGTGTCGGTCGCCTCGTCGACCGGCCCGTCAGCGCTGAGCCGCGTGCCGGACTCGAGCGTGTCCGAGACCCGGACCGTGCGTGCGTCGGCCGTGCCGGTGTTGGTGACCCGGATGGTCCAGTCCGCGGACTCGCCCGCGACCAGGGCCGCGCGGTCGGTCGCGTCCGGCGCGGTCTGCGCCGTCGAGCCGAACGCCTTGGCGATCGTCAGCGAGGTCGTGTCGTCCACGCCGGTGGTCGCCTCCGCGTCGTCGTTCGACGAGGTCGGGTCCGTCGTGCGCGTCGGGTCGACCGCGACGGCCGCGGTGTTCACGATCGACTGCGAGGCGGTGACGTCCGGGTGCACGGTCGCGGTGACGGTGATCGCGCCGGCGGTGGTGCCGTTCGCGAGGCCGTCGCGCGTGCAGGTCACGGTGTCGTCGTCCGTGGCGCAGGTCCACGCGGGGTCGTCCGAGGTCGCACCCACGAGGGTCACCGTGTCGGGCAGCGTGTCCGTGACGGTCACCGTGCCGCGTGCGTCCGAGACGCTCTGGGTCGTCGGGTCGCTGCGGTTCTCGACGGAGAGGTTCCACGAGATCGTCCGGCCGGCCTGCACCGTCCCGGAGGGACCGGTCTTCGTGATCGCGAGGTCGGCGATCGCGACCGGGGTCACGCTCGCGGTGTCGCTGTCGTTCCCGCTCTCCGGGTCGAAGGTCTGGCCCGTGCCCTGGTGGATCGTGGCGGTGTTCCGGACGGCGGTGAGCGGCGCGTTGGCCGGCAGCGTCAGCGCGACGTCGAGCTCGGGGAACGAGTCGCCCGCCGCGACGGTGGCGCCGTTGACGCAGGACCACGTGCCGTCGTCCGGCGTGCAGGTCCAACCGCTGCCGGTGAAGGCCAGCGTCGAACCGGTGGCCAGGCCCGTCGGGGCGTCCACGACGGTCGTGCCGTGCGCGGCGTCGGGGCCCGTGTTGGTCACCCGGATGGTCCAGGCCTTCGCGGTGGTGGCACCGGCGACGACCTTCGACGTCGTGGCGGTCTTCGTCAGGGCGAGGTCGGCCGCCGCGATCCGTGCGGTCGCGGTGGCGTCGTCACCGCCGTTCGGGTACGAGACGAAGGACCCCTTCGCCGAACCGGTGCCGCCCGATGCGCTCGTCACCGTCGCGGTCACGTGGTTCGTGTGGGCGATCGAGGTACCGGCGCCGGGGTCCGTCGTCGCACCGGTGCCGGGGACGGCGCGGTAGTGCAGCACGAGGGACCGGTCGGCACCGAGCGCGCCGAGGTCCGCCCACGTGAGGGTCGTCCCGCCACCGCTGCGCGTCGGGTCGGCCACGGCGGACGCGGCACCGCCGTCACGTGCGACCGTCGCGCTGCCGGACACGTACGACCAGTTCGCCGGCAGGACGTCCTGCACGCGCACCGACGCGGCAGCGCTCCCGGTGTTCGAGAACGTCACGCTGAAGTCCGAGGCGACGCCCACGTAGGACAGCCCGCCGATCGTGTCGTTCGACTTCGTCACGGCCACGCGGGGGAACGACGGCGTGACGCTCGCGGTCGCCCGCGCCGCGGCGTAGTCCGCCCCGCCCGAGGCGAGCGAGTGGTAGACGCCGGTCGACGCCGTGTTCACCAGCGGGCTGCCGGAGAGGGTGGCGTCCTCGGCGAGCTTCGCCGTGTAGGTGTGGGTGACCGTCGCGCCGGCTCCGATGACCGCAGTCGGCCACGTGATCCGCCCGCCGCCGCAGTCCGCGTCGGCGGCGATCTCCGCGCCGTCGGCGGTGAGCGACGCACGGTCGACCGTGATGCCGTCCGGCACGCAGTCGGTGACCGGGGTGCCGTAGGCCGGCGAGCCCGAGTTCGTCACGGTCACCCGGTAGGTGATCGTCTGGCCCGGCTCGACGTTCATCGTCGTGGACGTCTGCGAGCCCACCGTCGCGGTCTTCGCGATCGCGAGCGACGGCGCGACGACACTGCCGTTCGCAGCGTTCGACGTGACCGACGCGTCGGACGGCGCCGCGCCCTTGCTCGTGCGGTTCCACGCGAGGGTGGCGGTGTTCGCGAGCCCCGTGCCCGCGACCTGGTCGGTGCCGACCGTGACCGGGATCGACGTCGTGATCGTCACCGGGTGGTCGATGCCGGTCGGGATGTCCGACAGCCGGACCACGACGGAGGCACCGTCGACCGAGGGGGTCGCGGTCACGGCGTCGTCGGAGCTCGTCACGGTCGGCGTGCCGGTCGCGGCGGTGCCGGCGGGCAGGACGTCCGTGATCCGGGCGTCGTAGAGCGCGACGTTCGCCGGGATGGTGGTCGTGATCGTGTAGGTCGCGCCGTCACCGGGGCGGACCTGCAGCGCAGCGGTGCCCGACGGGTCCGTGCTGGCGGTGCCGGTCGACGCCCCCGTCCCGGGGTTCCACGTCGGTGCCGTCAGCCGCTTGGTGACGGAGGGACCGGTGACGGTGACGTCGTCCGTGTCGCTCGCGAGCTGCACGTACGAGCTGTTCGCCGTCGCGTAGTCGGTCGTCAGGCTCGACGCCAGCACGCGCGCGGTGTTCCGGTAGGTCTGGCCGGCGGGAGCGTCCTGCTTGACCGTCGCGACGACCGTGATGGTGGCGGAGGCCCCGGCGGCGAGGACGCCGTCGCTCGTCGCGTTCCACACGTGCAGCGTGGTGCCGGTCGGGCAGCTGCCGAACGCTGCGCGCTGCGCGGAGGTCGGGGTGGTCTCGGCCGCCGAGCTCGACGTGAGCGTCAACGCGTCCGGGAAGCAGTCGCCGACGAGGGTGGACCGTGCGTCCGCGCTCGTGGCCGTGTTCGTCGTCCTCAGGGTCCACGTGACGGTGTCGCCACCGGCGACCGTGCGGCCACCGAGGTCGTCGGACTTGTCGATCGCGACGGCCGGGGCCTGCACGGTCACCGTCTTCGACGCGGTCGCGGTGTACGCCGTGACGCCGGAGGGCTTCGAGGTGAAGGTGGCCGTGTTCTTCGGTGCCGCGGTCGTGAAGCCCGTGCCGTCCGACGCCGGGTACGTCCCGACGCCCGCGGTCGCGCGGAGCCCGGTGACGACGACCTCGAACTTCACCGGCGCACCGGTCGTGTTGTCGAACGTCGCCGGGAAGAGGACGGCGCCGGCACCGTTGGCGTTGCCGGTCCCGGTGAGCGTGAACGTCTGCCCGCCGTACGTCCCGGTGACGTCGGTGCCCTGCGCACTCGCCGGCACCGTGATGGTGGTCGCGTCCGGGAAGGTGAGGGTCCACGAGGTGGCAGCCGTCCGGCCGACGCCCGTCGGCAGCGGGTCGGTCAGGGTCGCGTTCGCGGCGCTCGTGCGGTCCGCGATCGTCGCCGAGTACTTGTACCCGAGCGTCTGACCGGGGGCGGCCGCGTCACCGGACAGGTTCGTCAGCGTCGAGTCGGCGACCGCTGCCCCGGACTTCGCGACCGTGACACCGGGGATCGCGACCGAGCGGTTCGCGTCGGCCTGCGGTGCGGTGCCCTGACCGGCCGCGGGGGTGGAGGACGCGGTGGCGTTGGTCCCGCGCTTCGGGATCCACGTGGTCGTGGCACCGGAGTCCGTCGCGGTCGTGAAGGAGACGACGGAGGAGTAGTTGGGGAACGTGGTCCCGACGTAGCCCGGCGACGGGGTCTGGACGTCGTACGTCAGGCTCTTCGTCGTGCTCGCGGCGATCGACGGGATCGTCCAGGTGAGGTACTGCACACCCGTGAACTTGGTCGCCGCCCCGGTGGGCGCCGCACCGCAGGCGCCTTGGTCGGAGATGTTCGTGACCATGGCACAGGTCACCTTCGACGGCAGGGCGTCCCAGACGGTGACGCTCCCGATGGCCGACGTCGTCCCCGTGGCCGGGGTGTTGCCGACGTTCAGCCGGTAGCTGAGCACCTGGCCCTCGGTGGTGGTGGTGGGGTTGGACACCGTGGTGCCGTCCGCCTTGACGATGTCCTTCGCGAGCGTCGCGGTCGGGGTGCCGGCGACCGTGTAGCCGACCGAGGACCGCAGGCTCGTCACGGAGCCCTTCGTGTTCTGCTGCGCGAACTTCATGAGGTTGTCGACGAGGTCGACCTTCGTGCTGCTCGAGCCCTGCGTGCTGATGGTCGCCGCGACGTAGAGGACGAGGCGCACCGCCTGGCCGTCACCGTCGACGTAGGTGCCACTCGCGCCGGACACCGTGTGACCGACCGCGAACGACGCCGTGGTCGCGCTCGACGACTTCAGCGTGACGTCCGATGCGGGGACGGAGCTCTCCGACCCGTAGGTCCAGTCGGTGCCCTCCGTCCACGTCGCACCGGCCGCGGTGGTACCGACCGGGAGCATGTCCGTGATCGTCGCGTTGCGGCTCTGGACACCGGCCGGGAAGTCCACCTGCAGTCGGAAGCAGACGACGTCGCCGAGCTGGAACGGGGCGGTGGGGGTCGTCGTCTGGTACCCGGTGCGCGTCGTCGCGGTGCAGTCGGCGGAGTTCCGCACGCCGTCGCTCGAAGCGCGCGGCAGCACGGACTTCGCGATGCTCGGGGAGTTCGACACGATCGTCGCCGCGGAGTCGTCGACGACCGCCGTCGAGCCGGTGTCACCGTGGACACCGGTCGAGGTCCCCGCGATCCGGACCTTGTTCGTGAAGTCGTCGCCGGCGGCGGTCGGGCCGCCCGAGCCGGTGACCGAGTACTTGTCCCGCATGAGCGCCTTGTACGAGACCGTGACCGAACCATCGGTGGGCAGGTCCGCGACGTGGAAGGTCATCGTGAACGTACCCGCCGCGGCGTCGTAGGCGACCTGGTCGACCGTCCCGTTCGTCATCGGCTGGTTCAGCGCGCTGACGGTGTTCGGATCGCAGTCCGCGGGGATGGTCCCGGTGGTCTTCGTCCCCGCGGGGAACGCCGGGCAGAGTCCGTCCGGGATCGTGTCGGTCAGCGTGATGCCGGCGGACGACTCGTACTCGCTCGTGCGGATCAGGAGCGAGTACGTGGCCTGCTGGCCCGCGGCGAAGACGTTCCCGTCGACGGGCGTGGTCACGGACTTCGCCACCGCGAGGTCCATCGCCTCGACGGTCATCGACGCCGTCGAGCTCTGCGCCGACGTCGCCGTTCCGTCGACCTTGCCGGTGTAGGTGCCGGCAGCGGTGACCGTGTTCGTCTGGCCGCGGCCGTTCGACGTCGTGTCCGAGGTGTTCTGCCTGGTCGACGCGCCGGTGTTGTTGTCGAGGTTCGCCGTGCTGGCCAGCGCGGCCGTGGTCGGAGCGGCGGGCGTCTGGCTGCCGGTGGCGAAGGTCATGGTGTTCTCGCGCAGCGGCACGGCGGCGAGGTACTGGATCGTCACGGGCGCGTTCGTCAGCTGGCCGAGGTTCCAGACCACCTTCGTGAACACGGCCGTCCCCTTGCCCGGGACGTTGTTCACGGTCGTGACGCTCTGGGGCGTGAGGCAGTTCGCCGGCGTCAGGGTCCCGGACGCCTTCGCCGCGGTCGCTGCCGTGAGGTCGGGCGCTCCCGCGTACTCCGGCCCGGAGGTCGTGTTGTCGACCGCGCCGCACTGCAGGAACTCGAGGCCCGCCGGCAGGTAGTCCGTGACGGTCACGCCGTTGCTCGGCGCGGTCGAGGTGTTCTGCACCGTCAGCGTGTAGACCGTCGGGTGGTCGTGGACGCCGCGGACCAGCTCGTTCTCCGGGCTGGCCTCGGCCTTCGTGACCTTGATCGCGGCGATCGCGGTCGTGGTCGACTTCGCCGTGGCGGCGTTCGTCGCGTTGGTCGCCGGGGCACCCGTCGTCGGGTCGAACGTCGGCACGTTCCGCGCGTTCCCGCTGCCGGCGACCTGGACCGTCCCGGCGAACGACGAACCCACCGGGTAGGTCGTCGTCGAGGGCTGGACCTGGAAGGTGATCGACTTCTCGTCACCCGCGACGAGGTCGGACACGTTCGAGAAGACCAGGAGCAGGCCGCCTGCCGTCGGGGTGCTCGTGGTCGGGTCCGGCAGCGCGACGCCCGATGCCTTCGCCGAACCGGCGACGTAGGTCACTCCGGCCGGCAGCAGGTAGGAGTACCCGAGGTTGTAGAGCGGTGTCCCGCCCGACGCCGGCGTGCTGTTCGTCGCCGTGAGCGTGACGTTCACCGGGTCCCCGCTCAGCGCCGTGGCCGGAGCCTTCGCGGTGACCGTCACGACCGAGTCCGCCGCCGCGGGCTGCGCGACCGCCAGGACCGCGAGGAGTCCGGCGAGGAGCGCCGTCACGACGAGCATCGCCAGGGCGCGCGGACGGGCGGGGAACAGGGCAGGACGCATCGGGTGTGCTCTCGGGTCGTCGTCGGGCGACGCCGAGCACAGCGCAGCGATGCGGCACCGTCCGGGCAGGGATCCCTGGGCGCGCGTGCGTGGGTGTTCGGGTCACCACGAGAGGCCGGGTCGGCCTCGCGACTCCACGGTATCGAGTCGCGGGAAACCGCAACAACACCCCGAGTGGGGTACATCGCGTCCCACCTTGTGGGGACAACTGCGCCGGTCCTCCCAGGAGGCCTCCGGCACGTCTACGCTGCCGCCATGGCGTCGTACACCGTACGTCCTCTCGACGCGTCCACGTGGGACGCCTTCGACGAGCTCTGCCGCACGAGCGACGGCTTCCCGAGCGGCTGCTTCTGCATCGGCTTCCACGACGAGGGGCCGACACGGGACGCCGCGTGCAACCGGGAGCGCAAGTACGCGCGCGTCCTCGCCGGCACCACGCACGCCGCGCTGGTCCTCGACGGGGATCGGTGCGTCGGCTGGTGCCAGTACGGGCCGGTCTCCGAGGTCGTCCGCATCAAGAACCGTCGCGTGTACGACCGGACGCACGTCGGTCCGGATCCCGCCTGGCGCATCGGCTGCACCTACGTCCGCGCCGGGTACCGCCGACAGGGGGTCGCCACCGAGGCGCTCGGCGGTGCGCTCGCGCTCATCGCCGCCGCCGGCGGCGGGACCGTCGAGGGCTACCCGGAACCCGCCGGGACGGTACCGGCCGGCTTCCTCTTCCACGGCGCGCTCTCGACGTTCGAGCGGTTCGGGTTCGCGCGCCAGCGCGCGATCGGCAAGCACCGCTGGGTCGTCGCCACGACGGTCGAACCGGCCTGACGATCGGGCCGGCCTGACGATCGGGCCGGGCCCGAGACGGCACTGGAGGCGCTGCGCACGTCGTGCGCAGCGCCTCCAGTCCGTCGTCGGCGTCGGACCTACTCGCCGTTGTCGCCGATCCTGTCGTCCAGGTCCTGCGCGGTCTTGTCGATCTGCTCGTCGAACTTGCCGCCCGTGACCTTCTTGATGCCGTCGGCGAGGCCGTGGATGATCTTGTCGGAGACGTCCTCCGCTTTGTCGCTCTGCAGCGCCTCCTCGATCTTGTCCTTGTTCTCGTCCACGAACGCCTTCGCCCGGTCGGTGACCTCCTCCGCCTTGGCGGAGACGTTCTTCTGGATGTCGTCGAAGCCGGCCATGCTGCCTCCCTACCGGCCGGAGGTGACCCGGCCGCTCGATGGCCGGTCGATCCGGCCGCTTGGCCCACATCGTGCTCCGATCCCCGCGATCTGTCCGCCGAACGCGAGCGAACTCCCGGGAAACGGAAAGCGGGGCCGGACCCGAAGGTCCGACCCCGCTGACGCGTGGTAACCGGAGTTACTTGACGATCTCCTCGACCGTACCGGCGCCGACCGTACGACCACCCTCACGGATGGCGAAACGGAGACCCGGCTCCATGGCGATCGGCTGGATCAGCTCGACGGCCATCGACACGGTGTCGCCGGGCATGACCATCTCGGTGCCCTCGGGCAGCGTGATGACGCCGGTGACGTCCGTGGTGCGGAAGTAGAACTGCGGACGGTAGTTCGCGTAGAACGGGTTGTGACGCCCGCCCTCTTCCTTGGTCAGGATGTAGGCGTTCGCCTTGAACTCGGTGTGCGGCGTGACCGAACCCGGCTTCACGACGACCTGGCCGCGCTCCACGTCCTCGCGCTTGAGGCCACGGATGAGCAGACCGGTGTTGTCACCAGCCTCGGCCTTGTCGAGCAGCTTGCGGAACATCTCGATGCCCGTGACCGTGGTCTTCTGCGTCGGGCGGATGCCGACGATCTCGACCTCGGAGTTGAGGTCGAGCGTGCCACGCTCGACACGACCGGTGACGACCGTGCCACGACCGGTGATCGTGAAGACGTCCTCGATCGGCATCAGGAACGGCTGGTCGGTGGCGCGCACCGGGTCCGGCACGTGCTCGTCGACCTGGGCCATGAGGTCCTGGACGGACTTGACCCACTTCTCGTCGCCCTCGAGCGCCTTGAGCGCCGAGACCTGCACGACGGGGGCGTCCTCGTCGAACTCCTGCGAGCCGAGGAGCTCACGGACCTCGAGCTCGACGAGCTCCAGGATCTCCTCGTCGTCCACCATGTCGGACTTGTTCAGCGCGACGACGATGTAGGGGACGCCGACCTGGCGGGCGAGCAGCACGTGCTCACGCGTCTGGGGCATCGGACCGTCGGTGGCGGCGACCACGAGGATCGCGCCGTCCATCTGCGCCGCACCCGTGATCATGTTCTTCACGTAGTCAGCGTGACCAGGAGCGTCGACGTGCGCGTAGTGGCGCTTCTCGGTCTGGTACTCGACGTGCGAGATGTTGATCGTGATGCCGCGCTCGCGCTCCTCGGGAGCGTTGTCGATCTGAGCGAAGTCACGGGCCTCGTTGAGGTCCGGGTACTGGTCGTGCAGAACCTTGGTGATCGCCGCCGTGAGCGTGGTCTTGCCGTGGTCGACGTGACCGATGGTTCCGATGTTGACGTGCGGCTTGGTCCGCTCGAACTTGGCCTTGGCCACTGTGGGTCCTCCTCAGGACTCGGAGAGCATGCCCCCGGTTCGTGAACCGTTGGCGTGCAGTGTGTGTCTTTACTGTACTTGGTGGCGAGGGGCCCGTCGCCGGGCACCCCCGCCTGTGGAGAGACGCTGGAGCGTCACTCCCCCGCGTTCTTCGCGATGATCTCCTCGGCGACCTTGGCCGGGACCTGGCTGTAGGTCTCGAAGGTCATCGAGTAGACCGCACGACCAGAGGTCTTCGACCGCAGGTCGCCGACGTAGCCGAACATCTCGGACAGCGGCACGCTCGCGCGGACCACCTTGACGCCCGAGGCGTCCTCCATCGAGGCGATCTGGCCACGACGGGAGTTCAGGTCACCGATGACGTCGCCCATGTACTCCTCCGGAGTACGGACCTCGACGGCCATGATCGGCTCGAGGATCGCCGGACCGGCCTTGCGGGCCGCTTCCTTGTAGGCGATCGAACCGGCGATCTTGAACGCCATCTCGGACGAGTCGACGTCGTGCGCCGCGCCGTCCTTGAGGATGGCCTTCACGCCGACGGTCGGGTACCCGGCCAGGATGCCGACCTGCATGGCGTCCTGGATACCGGCGTCGACCGACGGGATGTACTCACGCGGGACGCGACCACCGGTGACGGCGTTCTCGAACTCGTAGACCTTCTCGGCCGTGACTTCCATCGGCTCGAGGGCGATCTGCACCTTCGCGAACTGGCCGGAACCACCGGTCTGCTTCTTGTGCGTGTAGTCGTAGCGCTCGACGACCTTGGTCAGGGTCTCGCGGTAGGCCACCTGGGGCTTGCCGACCGACGCCTCGACCTTGAACTCGCGCTTCATGCGGTCGACGAGGATGTCGAGGTGGAGCTCGCCCATGCCCTTGATCGTCGTCTGACCGGTCTCGGCGTTGAGCTCGACGCGGAACGTCGGGTCCTCTTCGGCGAGCTTCTGGATGGCCGTGGAGAGCTTCTCCTGGTCGGCCTTCGTGTTCGGCTCGATGGCGACCTCGATGACCGGCTCCGGGAACGTCATCGACTCGAGGACGACCTGGTTGGTCGGGTCGCACAGGGTGTCACCGGTGGTGGTGTCCTTGAGACCGATGACCGCGTAGATGTGGCCGGCGGTCACGTTGTCGACCGGGTTCTCCTTGTTGGAGTGCATCTGGAAGATCTTCCCGATGCGCTCCTTCTTGCCCTTGGTCGAGTTGATGACCTGGGCACCCGACTCGATCGAGCCCGAGTAGACGCGGACGTAGGTGAGACGACCGAAGAAGGGGTGCACCGCGACCTTGAACGCGAGGGCCGAGAACGGCTCCGACGCGTCGGGCTTGCGGATGATCTCCTTCTCCTCGTCCTTGACGTCGTGGCCGATCATCGGCGGCACGTCGAGCGGGGACGGGAGGTAGTCGATGACGGCGTCGAGCATCGGCTGGACACCGCGGTTCTTGAAGGCCGAGCCGCACAGGACAGGGTAGACCTCGGACGCGATCGTGAGCTTGCGGATCGCAGCCTTGATCTCGTCCTTGGTGAGCTCCTCGCCGCCGAAGTACTTCTCGAGCAGGGCGTCGTCGGTCTCGGCGACGCGCTCGATCAGCTTGGCGCGGTACTCGTCCGCACGGTCCTTGAGGTCCGCGGGGATCTCCTGGACCTCGTACTGGGCGCCCATGGTGACGTCACCCTTGGAGTCGCCCGGCCAGACCTTGGCGTGCATCTCGATGAGGTCGACGATCCCGACGAAGTCGTTCTCGGCGCCGATCGGGAGCTGGAGCACGAGGGGCTCCGCGCCGAGGCGGTTGATGATGGTGTCGACCGTGAAGTAGAAGTCGGCGCCCAGCTTGTCCATCTTGTTGACGAAGCAGATGCGCGGGACGTCGTACTTGTCGGCCTGACGCCAGACGGTCTCGGACTGGGGCTCGACGCCCTCCTTGCCGTCGAAGACGGCGACCGCACCGTCGAGCACGCGGAGCGAACGCTCCACCTCGACCGTGAAGTCCACGTGACCGGGGGTGTCGATGATGTTGATCTGGTTGTTGTCCCAGAAGCAGGTCGTCGCGGCCGACGTGATCGTGATGCCGCGCTCCTGCTCCTGCGCCATCCAGTCCATCGTGGCAGCGCCGTCGTGGACCTCACCGATCTTGTGCGTGATGCCCGTGTAGAACAGGATGCGCTCGGTCGTCGTGGTCTTGCCGGCATCGATGTGCGCCATGATGCCGATGTTGCGGACCTTGTTCAGGTCGGTGAGCACGTCCTGTGCCACAGGGTTCCTCCGGAAGAGTTGTAGGAGAGGTTGGCGTCCGTGCGGGCGCCGGGGTTCATGACCACCGGCGCCCGGACGGTGCCGGGACTACCAGCGGTAGTGGGCGAAGGCCTTGTTCGACTCGGCCATCTTGTGCGTGTCCTCACGGCGCTTGACCGCGGCACCGAGACCGTTCGACGCGTCGAGGATCTCGTTCATGAGACGCTCGGTCATCGTCTTCTCGCGACGGGCCTTGGCGTACGAGGTCAGCCAGCGGAGCGCGAGGGTGTTCGCGCGGTGCGGCTTGACCTCGACCGGGACCTGGTAGGTCGAGCCACCGACGCGGCGGCTGCGGACCTCGAGGGTGGGACGGACGTTGTCGAGCGCCTTCTTGAGCGTCGCGACGGCGTCCTGCTGGTTCTTGGCGGAAACGCCTTCGAGGGCACCGTAGACGATGCGCTCGGCGAGGCCCTTCTTGCCGTCGAGCAGGATCTTGTTCACGAGCTGCGAGACGATCGGTGCGCCGTAGACCGGGTCTGCGACGACGGGACGCTTGGGGGCGGGACCCTTACGAGGCATTGGCTCAACCCTTCTTCGCGCCGTAGCGGCTACGTGCCTGCTTACGGTTCTTCACGGCCTGCGTGTCGAGCGCACCGCGGATGATCTTGTAGCGGACACCGGGGAGGTCCTTCACACGACCGCCGCGCACGAGCACCATCGAGTGCTCCTGGAGGTTGTGGCCCTCACCGGGGATGTAGGCCGTGACCTCGGTGCCGTTCGAGAGCTTGACACGAGCGACCTTGCGCAGTGCCGAGTTCGGCTTCTTCGGGGTGGTGGTGTAGACGCGGGTGCACACACCACGCTGCTGGGGGTTCGCCTTCAGGGCGGGCGCCTTGGTCTTGGTGACCTTCGGCGTACGACCCTTGCGAACCAGCTGCTGAATAGTAGGCAACTGTTCTCCTGGTTCTTCGCTCGTGTTCTCCGGCCGGCGCGGTCCGCCGACTTCCTCGTCCCACGCTGATCACCGCCTGACGGCGGATGACGAGTGGGGGACGGAGTGTTCCGGCCGACCGTTGGTCGGACCGGACTTTTCGGGCACGCCCGAAGGCGCACACCCGGAAGAGATTACCCGCGTAACCCGGCGAAATCAATCCGGGCGCGTCGCCCTGGAGGCGCGTGACGAGTGCCCTGGGCGAACAGGCGTCGCGTGGGTGGTCACGCGGGGCGCGGGGCGCTCCGCCCGGCCGGGCGCGGTGGACCGGACCCACGGCCGCCGGACGGACGCGGTGGACCGGACCCACGGCCGCTGGACGGACGTGGCGGGCCGGCACCGCGCCTCCTGGACGCACCGGGCGCCGTCGTGCGCGGCGTCAGGAGCCCGTGTCGGACGAGCCATTGCCCACCGCCGAGCGGAACGTCGCCCCCGCGTCCGTGAACTCCGTGACGTACCCGCTGGCGTTGACGTTCATCGGTCCGGCGGACGCCGTGCCCACCCCGCCCGGGCCGGAGATGTCCGCCGTGAACGTGGCCCGGCCGAAGGACGTCGTCGTGACGAGCCACCCGTTCGACACCCACCCGCCGATCGACACGGTGGGGCGGGTGTCCAGCGTCCACTTCTGGTTCGTGTACGTGTAGGCGGCGTCCTGCCCGTAGGCGTAGAAGCTGCACCCGGCCGGTGCCGCCTCGGTCGAAGCGATGCAGCCGTCGACCCACGCGTCCACCGCCGCCTGGGCGGACCGCTTGCCCGCTGCGGTGAGCTCCGTCGTCATCGAGACGGGGCTCGAGGCGGTGCCCCCGAACCCGGTGACCGTCGCCGTCGCGGCCTTGGCGGAGTACCACTCGCCACCGTCCACCGCCACGTCGTACGTGCCGGGGAGGGCCGTGAGCGTCGCCGTGCCGTCCTTCGACGTGACCACGGACTGCCCGGCCACCGACACCTTCGTGCCCGTGGGGCCGCGCAGGCTGACGTCCACCGCACCGAGCCGCGGTGCCTCGAGCTGCCAGACCGGGAACACGCCCCAGTCGGTGCCCGTCTTGTCGAGGGTGAAGGTGGACGAGACGTCGCGCCCCGCCTGCCGCAGGTACGCCGTCACCGTGGCGGTGTCGCCGTCCGTACGCGTGGCGGCGATCCGGTACCCCGTGACGCGGTCCTTCGCCTTCGCGTAGGCGGCCTTGGTGAGGAGCAGGTCGCGTTCGTCGTGCTCGATGCCCGCCGCGTCGAGCGCGGCGCCCACCCGACCCGCCGTGAGGTCGTCGAGGAAGGCACGGACCGGACGATCGGCGGCGTGCGTCGACGTGCCGACCGAGTAGCCGACCACGCCCGCGACCAGGAGCAGCACGACGGCCGCGCCACCCGCGACGATGCTGACGAGCCGACCGCGACCGAGTGGCCGACGGGGCGGGGGTTGCGGTCCGGACGCCCCCGCCGGTGGTGCGTCCCGCGTGCCGCGGATCGAGTCCACGGCCGGGACGGATCCCCATCCGTTGGCCTGGTGCTGGTCGGTCATCGGTCCCCCGTCGTCCTGTGGTGCTGCAGGAAGACTACCGGCGGGCACCGTCATCGCCGGGCTCCGGGCGCACCCCCGACGCGCGCGACTGGTGCCGTGCCGCGGCGATCCCGCCGACGACGCACAGGAGTGCCACGACCACCGAACCGACGACGAACGGGCCGAGTGCGTAGCCGGCCGGGAACACGAGCAGCTCGGTGAGGTCGCTGCGGACCAGGCTGTAGCCGACCGCCCCGACGCCGAGCATCACCAGGTAGCAGGTCGCCGCGGCGACGAGGCCGGTGACGCCGGGGTTGCCCTCGCGGGAGCCGACCGCGGTCGCGAGGAACACCACCACGGCACCGCCGAGCACCATCGCGGGGCCGAGGTACGGGGTGGCGTCGGGCTGGGAGATGACCTCGACGTCGGCGAGGAGGGCCTCGAAGCCGGTCACCGCGATGACGAGCGCGATGAACAGGATCGACGTCATCGTCGCGATCAACCACCGGGACATGCGGTGATCGTATCGCTGGCGGGGCTCAGGCGGGGGTGGCGTCTGCGCGCTGCGGCTCGTTCGCGTGCGTCTGCTGGTCGGCGTGGGTCGCCTGGTCGGCGTGCTCCTGCGCTGCGAGCTCCTGCTGGTCGGTGTGCTCCTGCGCTGCGGCGACGAGCGCGAGGGCGATCGTGGCCGTGATGACCGGGATGGACTCGGTCATCGGCGCGGCTGCGGTCGGGGCGTCGGCCGTGCTGGTCGCGTGCGTCGCGTCGGTCGCGTGCGTCGCGTCGGTCGCGTGCGTCGCGTCGGTCGCGCTGGTCGCGTCGCCGTCCGGGCCCTGGAGGCGCGGCGCGGGTGCCACGGCGAGCGTCGCCTCCGCCACGTGGTCGCGCAGCGCCGGTCCGACGATCGGCAGGACCGCCGTGGTCGCCGGCGGCTCGGCATGGAGCACCGGCGTCTCGGTCGACGGGGCACCCCGCTTCGCCGCACGACGGGCCTTCGCCATCTTGACGAGCACGACGACCGCGACGATCGCCCAGATGCCGTTCACGATCGTCGACGGGACGGCGTGGTGCGCTGCGACGTTGATCGCCACGGCGAGCCCGCCCACGAGGTTGAACAGCTGGTACACCGGGCCGTTCGGGAGCTTGCCCATCGAGAAGAGCAGGTAACCAGCAAGGACGGTTACGGCTCCGAACCAACCGAGGAACTCCACGATTCCAGCCAACACGCGCGACTCCGGGCACGACGAGGAACGGCCGTTTCGAGCGACCGTTCGAGAGAGGGACGAGCAGCCGCGAGCGCGGGCTCAGGAGCATCGTAAGCACAGCGGGAGGCCGTGCGGAAGAGGGTGCGGCGTGGCGCGTCGGACCCCAGTTGGTGGGGGTCGGATCAGCCGTTCGTGGCGGGGTCCGCGAGCACGTAGACGTACCCGGAGAGCGACCACGACTGGTCGGCCATCGGGTCGCCTCCCGAGTCGGAACTCGTCGCCGCGACCCCGTTCACGAGGAACAGCCGCTGACCGTTCTGCACGTTCTTCGTGAAGGCGAGTGCCTGGTCGTACGACCCCTTGACGGCCGCCGTCACGGGCACGACCACGAAGTTCGCGCTCGTGATCTGGGCGTCGCTGTGCGGGGCCGGCGCCTCGGGCGTCGCTGCGGCTGTCGGCGCTGCCGACGCGGACGCCGTCGACGACGGTGACGCACTCGCGGACGGGGCCGGTTCCGCCGCGGCCACTGGGGCGTACGCCTTGGGGTCACCGATGGTGATCGACGTGACCGTGACGCCGCTGGCAGCGCCGGCGCCGTTCAGCTGGTTCAGCAGCGAGGCGGTGTCGGTCGAGGACGGGACCGACGCCCGCAGGGCAGCCAGCTCGGCCTTCGTCGCGTCGAGCGACGCGTACGCCTCCTCGAGTCGGTGGAGTTCGGCGCGGTTCCGGGCGTTCGTCGCGTCGATGTCAGCCTGCTGGGCGCTGTTGTCGGACGCCTGTGCGAGTTGCGGCTGTGCGCCGAGGAACCATCCGCCCGCGAGGACGGCCAGCGTCGCGGCCAACGCGATGATGAGGGAGAGACGGTTCTTGTTCACTTCGATCCGTCCTTCGTGTACTTGCCGTCGAACGCTTTCGCGCCGAGGTGCGCCTGGATGGTCGCCGAGTACTGCCCCGTGTCCTCCTCGAGCGCGACCGAGGTGATCGTCGAGTCGACGTAGCCACGGAGCTGCGAGAGGCGTGCGGTCCAGTCCGGGACCGAGGGGATGCTCGGGCTCTGGATCGTCAGCTGCATCGTCGCTGCGCGTGACCCCTGCAACGGGACGGTCGACTGCGCGAAGGACTCCGTGGAGTCCGCCGAGTCGATCGTCATCGCGGTGATGGAGACGCCGGCGGGGAGCACCGACTTCAGCTGCGCGAGTGTCGAACTCCAGTCGATCTCGGTGGAGCCACCGACGGACTGGGCGGCTTCGAGCAGGGCTGTGTCGTTCTCGGCCGAACGGACCTCCGAGTAGCGCTGCTGCTGCTGCAGGAGCGAGGTGGTCTCGTTCTGCGCGGACAGGTACGACTGCGCCGTGTCGAGCTGGTGTACGTACGCGCCGCCGGAGCCCAGGGCCGCGACCGCGGCGGCGACGATCACGCCGAGCCAGGCCCGCCGCGCGATGGCCCGTTCGCGGCGCTCCGTGTGGACCTCGGGCGGGAGGAGGTCGACCCGCGGCTCACGCCCCGCGATCGAGGTGGACGCCGTCGTGCGCGGGCCGCGCGGAGCGCGACCCCGTCCGGGTCCAGGTCCGGTGGTGTCCTCGGGCGCTGCGGCCCGGATGTCGGTGGCGGTCATGCTGCTCGACTCCCCACTGCCAGCCCGTAGGCGACGGCGATCGCGTCCTCGTGGTCCGTCACGTCCTGCACCGGGATCGACCGTGCGAGGTCGACCCCCGCGAAGGCCGAGCCGCGCTGCACCGGGAGGTGGGTGTGCGCGGCGAGCGCCTCCGGGAGGCCGACGAGGCGAGCGCCACCGCCCACGAGGACGATGCGCTCGACGTGGTCGCCCGGGCGCGTGTTGACGAAGTAGCTGATCGTGTTCCGGAGGCTCGCGATGAGCTCCGTGACGGCGTCGGCGATGACCGACACGGCGCGCGCGTCGTCCGGCGTGCGAGCGCCCGTACCGATGCCGAGGTGCCGCTTCACGACCTCGGCCTGTCCGAACTCGATGTCGAGCGCTGCCGCGAGCGTCTTGGTGACGTCGTTCCCGCCCGTCGGGATGATGCGGACGAACTGGGGGACCCCGTCGCTCACGAGGACGACGGTCGTCGTGTCGGCGCCGAGCTGGACCAGCGCCGTGGTGCCGTGCAGCCCCGGCCGGCCCACGAGGACGCGGGTCAGGGCGAACGGGATGAGGTCGACGCCGACCGGGTTGAGGCCAGCGAGCTGCGCGGCCTTGACGTTCGCGAGCACCGCGTCCTTGATCGCCGCGACGAGCAGGCCGTGCACGACGGGACCGTTGTCGCTCATCGCCTCGGCGGTCGGGTAGAAGTCGAGGATCGCGTCGCCGACGGGAACGGGGAGCATGTCCTGCACCTGGAACGGCAGGCTCTCGCGGATCTGCGCCAACGGTGCGGCCGGGACGGTCAGGTCGCGGGAGAGCACGCGTTGGTTGCCCATGCCGAGCACGACGTCCTTCGAGCGGAACCGGCCGATGGACCACAGGGAACGCAGTGCCGACGCGACCGTGTTGGGCTCGAGCACCTCGCCACGGCTGACGGCGTCCGGCGGGGTCGGGACCTCGGCGAACCGCAGGACGGTCGGGCGTGCGCGGTCGGCGTTCGCGACCTCGACCGCGCGGATCGAGGATCCCGCGATGTCGATGCCCACGATGCTCTTGCCCATGTTGCTGCTTTCGTCGAGGAGTGGTCGGTGGAGGAGGCGTCAGGCGAGTCCGAGGACCCCGAGGTAGGCGGTCCAGAGAGCGTGTCCGTAGACGATGCCGATCCACGCGCCGATCAGCATCGACGGCCCGAACGGCACGCCACCGCGCCATCGCGCACGTCGTGTGGTGACCAGCGCGATCGCGACGGTACCTCCGACCACGAAGGCGCCGAAAGCACCCACTGCGAGGGGTCCCCATCCGAGGTACGCGAGGACGAGCCCGAGGACGACGGCGAGTTTCACGTCGCCGAGCCCCATCCCGCCCGGGACCGCGACGGCCAGCGCGAGGTAGGCGCCGCCCAGGACCACCGCCCCGATACCCGCCCGGCCGAGGGCCGCGAGGTCTCCGCTCAGCACCGAGACGACGACCAGGAGGACGACGAGGACCACGGCGGACGGGTAGACGATCGCGTTCGGCAGGGTGTGCGTCTCGAGGTCGATCAGCGCGAGGGCGACGGAGACCGCCATGAGGTAGAGCAGAGCCGCGAGGAGGATCGCCTGGGCCGCAGGGACACGAACGGGTCCGATCACCACGGGTCCGGAGACCGCGACGTCCGCGACCGCGACGAACAGCAGTGCGGTGGACAGCTCGACGATCGGGTACCGAGGCGAGATCGGCTCCGCGCAGTCCCGGCACCGTCCGCGCAGGAGCACCCAGGAGAGCACTGGCACGTTGTCCCGACGCCGGATGGCGTGTCCGCACCCGGGGCAGGAGCTCGGCGGCGACACCACCGAGAGGCCGGCGGGGACGCGGTGCACGACGACGTTCAGGAAGGAGCCGACGAGCAGGCCGAGCACGCCGGCGAGGACGACGACGATCGGCAGGACCTCGCCCACGCCGATCACCTGCACGCCCCCGTGCTGGTCGTCGCGCACGAGCCGTCCGCCTTGAAGGCCGCCTGCACCTCCACCTGCGTGGTCACGCCGTAGGAGGTCGACACGGGTTGGAGGAACTTCGGCGGCGCAGTGGTCAGCAGGCGCTGGTCGTAGACGTAGTTCTTCGAGAACCCCGTGCTGCCCGTGGTCGCGACGGGTCCACGCCAGTTCTGCGCGATGGAGCCGATGACCTTGAGCACACCCAGCTTCGACCCGATGTCGTAGTTCTGGTTCCAGAACGTCCCCGCGTTGCTCGCGATCGCCGCACTGATCGTCAGGGACTCTCCGCCGGAGCGGTTGAGGAGTCGGACGCCGCTCTGGTTGCAGCGTGTGGTGTCGGTGACGTTGCCGACGCCCCACTGGTAGACGGTCGGGTAGGAGGTGCAGCGTGCGGGGTTGTAGACCTCGACGGCGTTCTGCCCGACCAGTCCGAGGATGTCGTTCGTCGCGCTGACGTAGGTGATGTCGTCCGTCACCCAGATGGTGCCGGACGACGCGATGGTCATGGCACCGGCGAACGCGCCGCTGACGAACACGTCTCCCGCCGAGCAGCTGTACGTGTCCGACGCCGACCCGGTCTGTGCGTACGAACCCGACGTGCCGCCGTTGATCCACTCGCCGGCGGCCGGGAAGCCCTGCCCGTTGCTGAAGGGCTGGTTCGTCGTGGTCGTCGTGGTCCCGTTCGATCGCACGGTGACCGTCGTCGTGCAGTACGTGTTCGTGTACTTCGAGGGGAACGTGTTCGCCGCCCAGGAGTTGGCGTTGTTCGAGGCGGTCGGCACGTCCTGGACGTACATGAGGTTCGCCGGGAGGGTCGTGATGGTGGCACCGGCAGCGCTCTGCAGGTCCGAGATGGTCCCGCACAGTGCGGCGGACTTCGCGAGGTCGGCTCCCGCCTTGACCTCACCGGTCGACGCGACCACCTGGATCTGCGTCGCCTTGGACCACGGTGACCAGACGGTCATCTTGCCGTTGCCGAGGAACGACACCCGCGTCGGCCCGGTGTAGAGGCAGCCGGGACGAGGGACCGTGGTCGGGGTGTCCGTGCGGGTCTCCTGCGACATGTTCGAGTTCAGCGCGGGGAGCCCGAGGTAGGGCACCGCGGTCGCGGCGCCGCCGTTGAACACGCCGCTGCACGTCCCGCTGGACGGGCGGACGCTCGTGTCGTGCTGCTCGACGGTGCCGTTGAACACCGTCGAGCAGGCCGCGGTGAACACGTCGTTCGTCCGGATGGGACCGTTCAGGACGTCGGTCCCGGCGAACTGCACCGCCTGGCACTTCGTCCCGCTCTGCCACTGGTACATGGTGGTGCAGGAGCTGCCCGAGATCGCCGGGTTCGACGATTCGTAGTTCGTGAAGTAGAGGTAGTTGATGAAGCCGTCGCCCTTGAGGTTGGCGACCAGGGACCGCACGCTGCCGCCCGACTTGCCGGTCACGCGGACCTTCAGGACGCCCTTCGAGGAGTAGTTCGAGTTGTCGACCTCGTACCGGTACCACTGGTCCGTCGACCCGACGACCCCGGCCCACTTCGAGAAGGCGTCGTTGCCGTTCTGTCCGCTGAAGGTCGACCCGCTGTCCTTGCTGAACTGCGCGTCGGCGTTGCCGTAGAGGGCGTACCCGTTGTCGTTCGAGAGCTTCGACTGGTAGTCGGCGAGCCCCGCGTACGCGGCGGCGATCGCGTTCTGGAAGTTGCGGTCGGTCGCCGACTTCACGGCGCCGGACGTCGACACGGCGATCATGGTCGCGACGAGCAGCATCATGACGGTGCCGAAGATGAGCACGTTGGCGAGGATCATGCCCCGCTCGTCGCGCTGGGCCCGGTCCAGGAGTGCGTGGATCCGCCTCACGGGGTCCCTCCGGTGTTCGTCCCGTAGACCACGTTGAAGAGGTACAGGGTGTTCTGGATGTGGGTGTTCCCGGACAGGCCGGCCGTCGACGAGCCGAGCTCGAGGTTCACGCGCACGGCACGGACGTTCCCGAGCTGCGTCGCGGCGAGCGTGCCGTCCGACTGCGTCGGGACGGTGGTGCCGTTGGCCCCGAGGTACTCGAACAGCGGGTCGCCGTCGACCGTGGGGGACGCGACGGGTCCACCCACGACGACGCTGCGCGTCGGGGTCTGCGTGGTCGCGGGGAACGTCCAGAAGCCGTTGTTGGCGGTGCCGTCCCACTGGTCCAGGACGATCCGCTTCGCAGCGTTGACCGAGTACCGGATCTGGACGGGCTTGTCGGTGCTGTTGCCGTCCAGGTTGATGTAGGCGTAGAAGGTCGTCCGCGTCGGCGCGGCTTCCGTCAGCGCCGCGGCGTAGCTGCCGTCCGCCTTCGGCAACAGGCTCGCCGCGTGGACGTACCGGGTCAGCGAGTTCATCACGATCGACGCCGACCGTGCGTTCTGGTCGGACGTCGTGTTCGTCGAACCGGCCCGGAGCGTGGCGGTGAAGAAGCCGCCGACGGCGACGAGGATGACCATCGCCACGCTCACCGCGACCAGCAGCTCGGAGAGCGTGACGCCCGACTGGTCGGCGTGCAGCCGACGGAGGGCCCCGGTCACGACGTCTGCCCTCGTGGGTCGAGCGTGAGCGTGTTGTCGTAGCTGATGACCACGAGCGCGCTCTTCTGGTTCACGCGGCCGCTCGTGACCGCGTTCACGTTCGAGGCGTTCGAGGCGATCTCGTTCTTGGTCGTCGCGCCGAAGGACGTCCCCGAGTAGAGGGTCCAGGTCCCGAAGGGCAGGGCGATCGTCGCCGTGTCCGCTGACGAGAGCGGGAACTTCATCGTCATGCCGGCGGAGCACCCCGGGTCACCAGCAGCGGGGTTCGAGGACGACACCGCGGTCACGTAGCGGCTCTTGACCCCCTTCACCGTCGCGACGCCCATCATCACGGACGCCGAGGACGGCACCCCCGGTGACGTCTCGATCGTCCCCGGTGCCGAGCCGACTGCCCCAGAGGGATTCGGTGTCGACCATGCCGACGGGTTCGGGCTGAGACAGCTCGAGGACGACGCCGAACTGTTCGAGTACGGACCCGCGTAGACGGTGTAGCCCGACGTGAACGGGAACACCGGCAGGCTCGGCGTCGAGGCGGACGTGACGGCGAGCGAGGTGCTGGTGACGTCCCACGGCTTGACCGTGTCGAGGCCGCCGACCGTCGAGGAGAGCACCGTCACCATGTTCGTGGGGAGCGTCGCGTTGTAGCCCTTCGCGTACTGCAGCGTCAGCTGGCTCGCGCGGTCGTACACGAACGGGACCGGTGAGCTCGCGCCGGCGGAGACGGTGATCGGCGACTGGGAGGACGGCTGCGCCTGGTTCGTGTCGATGCCACCAGTGGTGTTCGCGGTGACCGTGTAGTCGCCGGGCGCCACGTTGACCGCGTAGGAGCAGCCCTGTGCGTCGGTCGGCTGGACCGCCGTGGTGAGCGCGGAGCCACCGCCGCCGGAGACCGGCGTGACGGTGATGCCGACGCCCGCGTACGGGGCACCGGACGCGGTCGCCACCGAGACGATGAGTGTGCCGTAGCCGGGGTCGGTCACGGCGTCGCTCGGGGCGATCGCCGAGGTGACCGAGGTCGAGCTCGTGCCGCCGCCGCGCGGGTTCGGCCAGCTCACGGTCTCGACGACGCTCTTGTAGGCCAGCTTGCCGGTCGATGTCCCGCAGGCTCCGGTCGCACCGTCGCTCTGCACCCAGGACACCGCACGGTCGATCCGGTACTCGACGTTGCCGACCGTCTTCCGGTTGTCGGCGCCCGCCTTGCCGACGACCTTGAAGATCCCGGCGGTCGACGCCGCGGCGGTCTGCCGGAGCGTGTCGATGTCCTGCGAGGCCAGCGCCACCGCGGTCTCACGGCCGCGGGTCGTCTGGGTGAGCTGCAGGGTGTTCGCGATGCCGTAGGCGATGCCCACCGACATCACCGCGAACACCATCATCGCGACCATGACCTCGATGATCGAGAAGCCGGCCTCGCCGTCGCGCTCGTCGCGCGGGCTGAGGACGTTCCGCAGTCGTTGGATCATGGTCACCTCCTGGTCGGTGTTCGGGTGAGCGAAAGGGCGGTCCGTCCGACGACGGACCGCCCTTCAGGCGATCAGTTGGTTCAGCAACCGCCGGTCTTGACCGACGTCGACTCCGTGATGCTGAAGGTGTTGTTCGCGGACGACGTCTCCTGGATGCAGAAGGTCGAAGCGCCCGCTGCCGGCGCCGTGCCGTACTTGAGGTCCTTGGTTCCGTCGCTGACGGTGAGTCCGTACTTGCCGAGCTCGGTCGTCGCGGCGAGGAACTTCTGGCCGGTCGTCGAACCGTCCGGCAGCGCGCCCTTCTCGGTCTGGTAGGCGATGACCGCGGTCTTGGCGTTCGCGAGGTCGCTCTTCGCCGCGGAGTCCTTCGCGTTGTTCTGCACGTTGAGGTACACCGGGATGGCGATCGCGGCGAGGATGCCGATGATGATCACGACGACGAGGAGCTCGATGAGCGTGAAGCCCTTCTCGTCCTCTTCGAGGAGTCCCTTGCGGCGAGCCTCGAGCTTGCCCATGAGAGCGAAGTACATGGTGTTTCCATTCTTTCGGGAATGCGATGGGAAGATTGTTCGGGGCGTGCTCGCCGCCGCTGACAAGAGTATTCAGGGCCAATTCCGGGCGGAATCCCGAGAACGGGGGGCAAGTGGGGAGCGAAATACCCCCACTCCCGGGGGCAGTGGGGGTAATTCCTCCCCCGCACGAGGGGTAGCGGAAAGTCGCTCCTACTTGATGAGGGACGTGATCTGGAAGATCGGCAGGTACAGCGCCACGATCATCCCGCCGACCACCACGCCCAGGAACGCGATGAGCAACGGCTCGATGAGGGCGGTCAGGGACTCTGTGGTCGCCTCGACCTCGGCGTCGTAGAAGATCGCGATCTTCTCGAGCATGACCTCGAGCGAACCCGCGTCCTCACCGACCGCCATCATCTGCGAGACCATGCTCGGGAATACTTTCTCATTTGCCAGCGGTGCGGAAATCGATTCACCTTTCCGAACGCTTTCCGCAACCCGTTCGAGTGCTTTGTGCCCGACGAAGTTGTTCGAGACTTCACCGACGATCTGCAATGCCTGCAGAATGGGGACGCCGGCCCCGATCATGTTCGAGAAATTGCGTGCGAACCGCGCGATGACGATCTTCTTCGTCAGCGGGCCGAACACCGGCAGACGCATCATCAGCGGGTCACGGACGGCGCGGAAACGATCGGTGTTCTTGTTGGCGCGGAACCAGAGCCACCCGACGACGACCGCGACGGCCAGCACGGGTCCGAGCCACCGCATCGCGTGGGACATCGTCACGAGGATCTGCGTCGGCACCGGCAGCTGCCCGCCGAGGCTCGAGAACATGTCCTGGAAGATCGGCACGATGAAGATGAGCATGATGACGACCGCGAGCAGCGACATCACCAGCACGACGACCGGGTAGGTCATCGCCGACTTGATGGTCGACCGGAGCTTGTGCTCCTTCTCGAAGTTCGTCGCGATGGAGTCCATCGCCTGGTCGAGGAAGCCGCCGGTCTCACCCGCCCGGATCATGTTGATCATGATCGGGGGGAAGTCGACCGGGTACTTCGCCACGGCGTCGGAGAAGGAGACACCGCGCTCGACGTCGTCCCGGACCTTCCCGAGGATCACCTTGAGCTTCTTGTTCTCCGTCTGGTCGGCGAGGATCGACAGCGCGCGGAGCAGGGAGAGCCCCGACGTCAGCATGGTCGACGCCTGACGCGACATGATCGCCAGGTCCTTGAGCCCCACACCCTTCTCGAACCCCGGGATCTTGATCTCGGTCTGCAGTCCGGTGCCGGGCTTCGCCTCGGTGATGGCGATCGGCGAGACGCCCATGCCCCGGAGACGCTGGACGACCGCTCCTTCGGAGGACGCGTCGAGCCGTCCCTTGACGAGCTTCCCGGCGCCGTCGCGCCCCCGGTAGTCGTAGGCGAGCGACATCAGTGGCCTCCTGAGTACTTGTCGCCGAAGTCGATCTCGGACGCGGCGATCGCGGCGGCCGAGGAGTCGGACGGGGACTCGACGCGCTGCACGAGCCGGTCGAAGCCCTCGTGGTCGTGCACCTTCTCCATCGCGGCAGCCCGCGTGACGGTGCCGACGTTGACGAGCTCGGCGAGGTCCTGGTCCATCGTGTGCATCCCCATGTCACGCCCGGCCTGCATGGCGGAGGTGATCTGGTACGTCTTGCCCTCGCGCACGAGGTTCCCGATGGCCGGGGTGGTCCTCATGATCTCGGTGGCGACGACCCGGCCGGCACCGTTGGCCTTCGGCACGAGCGTCTGGCAGACGACACCCTCGAGCGTCGAGGCGAGCTGCGTCCGGATCTGCCCCTGCTGGTGCGGCGGGAAGACGTCGATGACGCGGTCGATCGTGCCGGGAGCGCTCTGCGTGTGCAGGGTGGCGAACACGAGGTGGCCGGTCTCGGCCGCGGTGAGGGCGACGGAGATCGTCTCGAGGTCGCGGAGCTCGCCGATCAGGATGACGTCCGGGTCCTGGCGCAGCACGTGCTTCAGGGCGGCGGCGAACGAGTGCGTGTCGGCCCCGACCTCGCGCTGGTTGATGATCGCCTTCTTGTGGTCGTGCATGAACTCGATCGGGTCCTCGACCGTCACGATGTGGTCGGCCCGGGTCTCGTTGACGAGGTCGATGAGCGCGGCGAGCGTGGTCGACTTGCCGGAACCGGTCGGCCCGGTCACGAGCACGAGTCCGCGCGGCAGCTTGGCGAACTCCCCCACGTGCTCGGGGATGCCGAGCTGCTTGAGGGTCTTGATCTTGGTCGGGATGATGCGGAAGGCCGCGCCCCAGTTCCCGCGCTGCTGGTAGTAGTTCACACGGAAGCGGTACTCGGGCGACAGCGAGTACGCGAAGTCGAGTTCCTGCTCGTGGTCGAACTGCCCGGCCTGCTCCACCGAGAGCAGGGTCTTGAGGGCGGCGATCACCTTGTTCCGCGCCCACGGCCCACCGGGGACCGCCGGTCGCAGGGATCCGTCGACGCGCACGGTCGGGGCCGCGTCCGCGGTGAGGTGGAGGTCCGACGCACCCTGGTAGACGACCTGGGCGAGCGCGGTGATGAGGTCGGGGTCGGCGACCTCACGCGCGTGGCGGGTGAAGTTGATCTCGTCGTGGCCGGCGGGCGCGGGCACGTGGGTGGCCGCGACGTGGGCGACGGTCGGGAGGATCGTGGTCGGTTCCGCAGGCACGACCGGCAGGTGCTGGGTCACCGCGTCGGCGTAGCCGTAGGACGCGGTCGACGGCGGGACGGCGGCGGACGGCGTCGCGGGGCGGGCGTGCGGCTGCGCGACCGGCACGGCGACGGGGTCGCCGGACGGCGCCGGCCAGGACCCGCTCGGGACGTTCGCGGAGGGCGCGGCAGCACCGGGGACGGGCGCAGCCGGAGCCGGCCAGGCGGTGTCACCCGACAGGTCGTAGACCGGCGCGGCCGAGGCGGGGGCGATCTGCGCCTCCACGGCCGGCGACGTCGGCTGCTGCGCCGCTGCGGCCGCGAGCCGGGCTGCGCGGCGACCGCCGATCTCGTTGCCGGGACGGCCGGGGTGCCACCCCGCGACCGGCTCGTCGCCGGGCACGGAGATGTCGTAGACGGAATCGGTCATCGTTCCACTCCCACGCCTACGCGACCACGCGCAGGATCTCGTCGATGCTCGTCATGCCGAGCTTGACCTTCTCCCACCCGTCCTGGCGGAGGGTGAGCATGCCCTGCTGCTGGGCGACGCGGCCGATCTCGGCGCTCGAGGCACGCGAGACGGCGAGGCGCTCGATCTCCTCGGTCACGGTCATGACCTCGTGCAGGGCGATGCGGCCGCGGTACCCGGTGTTCGAACACACGGCGCAGCCGACCGGGCCGAAGAACTCCGGCACGTCGGTGTCCTCGGTGCCCACGAAGCCGAGCGCCACGAGCTGCGCCGGCGTGTACTGCGCCGGGGCCTTGCAGCGGTCGCAGAGCCGTCGTGCCAGACGCTGGGCGACCACGGAGTCGAGTGCGGACCCGACGAGGAACGGTTCGATGTCCATCTCCGTCAGTCGCGTCACGGCCGACGGGGCGTCGTTCGTGTGCAGCGTGGACAGCACGAGGTGGCCGGTGAGCGAGGCCTCGATCGCGATCTGCGCGGTCTCGTGGTCGCGGATCTCGCCGAGGAGCACGACGTCGGGGTCGGACCGGAGGATCGACCGCAGGGCCGACGCGAACGTGAGTCCGGCCTTCGGGTTGACCTGCACCTGGTTGATGCCGGCCATCCGGTACTCGACCGGGTCCTCGACGGTGATGACGTTGATCTCGGGACGGGCGACCGCGTTGAGGGTCGTGTAGAGCGTCGTCGACTTGCCGGACCCGGTGGGACCGGTGACGAGGATCATGCCGTACGGCTTCGAGTAGGAGCGCTGGTACGCCTGGAAGTTCTGCTCGAGCAGGTTGAGGTCCTTGAGGGACATCGACGTGTTCGTGTTGTCGAGGATCCGCATGACGACCTTCTCGCCCCACACGGTGGGGAGCGTCGCGACGCGGAGGTCGATCTGCCGGCCACCGTGGCGCACCGACATGCGGCCGTCCTGCGGCTTCCGACGCTCGGCGATGTCGATGTCGCTCATGATCTTGAGCCGGCTGATGACGCCGTTCTGGATGTTCTTCGGCGCCGGGGCCATCTCGTGCAGCACACCGTCGATGCGGTATCGCACCCGGACCTCGTGCTCGCCGGGCTCGATGTGGATGTCGGATGCGTGGTCCTGGATGGCCTGGGACACGAGCAAGTTGACGAACCGGACGATCGGGACGTCGTCGAGCGCGCCGTCCGTGAGGTCGACCTGCTGCTGGGTCTGCGCCGATGCCTCTTCCTCGAGCGAGGAGGTCAGGTCGTTCAGCTCGTCGTCGGCACGCAGGTAGCGGTCGAGTGCTGCGGCGAGGTCGCGCTCGTCGACCTGCAGCGGCTTCACGGGGCGTCCGGAGGCGGTCCGGGCGTCGTCGATCGCCAGCACGTTCGTCGGGTTCACCATCGCGAGGACGAGGACGTCACCCTCGAACCCGACGCCGAGTACGCCGTGCCGACGGCAGAGGGCCGCCGGGAGCATCGACACCGCGGTGCCGTCGACCGGGTAGTCCGTGAGCGGGACGGTCTTGGAGTTGTTCGACGCAGCGCGCGCGGTGATGTACTGCGCCTCGCTGACGAGGCCCTGGTCGACGAGCGAGCGGATCGAACGGTCGTCGATCTCCTCGTCGCCGGTCATCGAGTCGAGGTGCTCGATCGGCAGGGCTCCGTTGAGGATGAGGATCTCGGACAGCGTGGCCATGAGCTGCGGAGCCTCCTTCGGGTCGCGCGCGGTTCGTGGGGACGAGCGCCGCAGGGGTTCGACGCCCGACCACGCTACGTCCGCACGGAACGGCCACCGCAGTCCCACAACGAGGGGGCGAGGGGGTGTTCGGTGGCCCCAGTGCAGGGGTACCCGCGGGTATCGACACCGCCGACGGCGTGCGCGCCGAGGGCCGCGACGACCCCCGTCAGAGGGTCGTCGACGCGGTGACGTGCACCGGCCCCGGGACGAACCCGAGCCGCTCGTAGATGCGTCCGGCGCCGGTCGGGTTCTCGGCGTCGACGTGCAGGACCGCGGCGGACAGCCCCTCGGCACGCATCCCCTGCAGCGCGGCGTCGAGGACGATCGGCGCGAGTCCCGTCCCTCGTGCCGCCCGCACGACACCGACCCAGTGCACGTACCCGAACGACCGGCCGCGAGCGGCGAAGCCGTCCGGATCCACCTCGACGAGTGCGAACGCCACGATCCGGCCCGCGGGGTCGACGACGACCCGGCCGAGGTCGAGCCGGGCCGTCGCCGCGGTGAGGAACCCGCGCCAGTCGGACTCGACCATCGGTTGCGATCCCCAGTGGTCGCGGAAGGCGTCGTTCTTCGCGATCCGCAGCGGCTCGATGTCGTCGGACGTCGTCGCACGCACGCTGTACCCGTCCGGCAACTGCGGGATCGCGGGCCCGGTGCGCTCGTCGAGCACCGCCTGCATGTCCACCCAGTGCCGGACCGGCTCGAACTCGAAGTGGGCCGCCAGACGTAGCGGACCGGTCCCCTGCGCGGCGCCGACCTCGATCGTCGCCGGGAGGTCGAGGTCGAGCGCGGCGAGTCGCTGCCGCGCGCGCCCGATGAGCCACGCGAGCACACGACGGCCGATGCCCCGGCCGCGCAGTGCGGGGTGGACCGCCCCCTCGAGCACCACGCGAGCGGCGGTGATGCGAGAGGGGACGTCGATGACGATGCCGTACGCCTGCACATGCCCCTCAGCATCGACGCCGACGAGGGTGTCCCGAGCGAGGTCGAGCCCTTCGGTGGAGAACGTCCGCTCCAGGCTCGCTGTGGAGGGACGAGCGTGTGGGTCGTCGACCGCGGCCGCCGCCACGGCGAGGGCGTGCACGGCCGCCAGGTCGTCCCGGGTCGCCGCCCGGAAGGTCAGCCCGGCGATCGGAACCGGGAGCTCGAGGTGGGCTGGGGCGGTGATCCGTTCGCGCAGCGTTGCCATCCGGCCAGCCTGCCATCGGTCACGGGCGCGACGGCGGAAAGTGCTCGACGCGCAGCCCTGCCCCGGGACATGATGAGTCATGGACATCACGAGCGTGACCGTGGGGCTGCCCGTCACCGACATCGAGGCGTCCTGCCTCTGGTACGGCGCCGTGTTCGAACGTGCCGAACCGGACCTCGAGCCCGACGAGGGCATCGCCGAGTACGAGGTCGGCGGCATCTGGATCCAGCTCTACGAGGACGCCGACGCCGAGGAGAACCCCGTGAGCGTCCGCTTCGGCGTCGACGACGTCGCCGCCCAGCACGCGCGCATCGGCGCACTCGGGATCGACATCGGCCCGGTCGAGTGCGTCGACGGAGCCGTCGACTGGTTCGACGTCCGCGATCCCGACGGCAACGTCCTGAGCCTGTTCTCCCTCGTCGACGAGACCGGCCGGGGCTCCGGACGCGACAACGGGGCGGACCGCGCGGTCTGAGCCGTCACGCCACCAACGGGAACGGCCCCCGCATCCGAGGATGCGGGGGCCGTTCCGGTGGAGCTCAGGCTCAGTTGTAGGTGCCCGGCGTGAAGTCGTCCGACGAGAAGCTGTCGAAGTCGACGAAGCTCAGGTCGGCGTCCGAGAACGACGAGTCGTCCGCGAAGATGCGGTTCGGGTACCGCTCCGCCTTCGCTTCTTCCGTCGCGTTCACGTCCACGTCGCGGTACCGGCTGAGGCCCGTCCCGGCGGGGATGAGCTTACCGATGATGACGTTCTCCTTGAGGCCGACGAGGTGGTCCTGCTTGCCCTCCATGGCCGCCTGCGTGAGCACGCGGGTGGTCTCCTGGAAGGACGCGGCGGAGAGCCACGACTCGGTCGCGAGGGACGCCTTCGTGATGCCCATGACCTCCTGGCGAGCGGAAGCGGTCTTGCGACCCTCCTGCAGCGCCGCACGGTTGAGCTCGTTGTACCGCGAACGGTCCACGAGCTCGCCCGGGAGCAGGTCGGTGTCGCCGTGGTCGACGACGGTGACCTTGCGGAGCATCTGGCGCACGATGACCTCGATGTGCTTGTCGTGGATCGGCACGCCCTGCGAGCCGTACACGTCCTGCACACCGTTGACGAGGTGCTTCTGGACCTCACGGACACCCTTGACGCGGAGGACTTCCTTCGGGTCGACGGTGCCGGCGATGAACTGCTCGCCGAGCTCGACGTGCTGGCCGTCCTCGATGAGGAGCGTCGCACGCTTCAGCACCGGGTAGATGAACGGCTCGTCACCGTTGTCCGGCGTGAGGATGATGCGACGACCCTTGTCGGTGTCCTCGATCGTGGCGCGGCCGGGGGCCTCGGCGATCGGGGACGCGCCCTTGGGGGTACGCGCCTCGAAGAGCTCCGTGACGCGCGGCAGACCCTGGGTGATGTCGTCGGCCGAGGCCGAACCACCCGTGTGGAAGGTACGCATCGTCAGCTGGGTACCGGGCTCACCGATGGACTGGGCGGCGATGATGCCGACCGCCTCGCCGATGTCGACGAGGTTGCCCGTGGCGAGCGAACGGCCGTAGCACTTCGCGCAGACACCGACGCTCGACTCGCAGGTCAGGACCGAGCGCACCTTGATGCTCTCGACACCGGCCGCGAGCAGCTTGTCGATGAGGACGTCACCGACGTCCTCGCCGGCCTCGGCGACGACCGTGCCCTTCGCGTCCACGGCCGGGGTGGCCAGGGTGCGGGAGTACACGGTGTTCTCGACGCGCGGGTCGCGCACGAGCTTGCCGTCGGCGCCCACGGTCGCGATCGGGAGCTCGAGCCCCCGGGTCGTGCCGCAGTCGTCCTCGCGGATGATGACGTCCTGCGAGACGTCCACGAGACGACGGGTGAGGTACCCGGAGTCCGCGGTACGGAGCGCGGTGTCGGCAAGACCCTTGCGAGCACCGTGCGTGGCGATGAAGTACTCCGCCACGGTCAGGCCCTCGCGGTACGAGTTGATGATCGGGCGGGCGATGATCTCGCCCTTCGGGTTGTTCACCAGACCACGCATACCGGCGATGTTGCGGACCTGGAGCCAGTTACCACGAGCACCGGACGACACCATGCGGTTGATGGTGTTGTCGACCGGGAAGTTGTCGCGCATCTCCTGCGCGATCTCGTTCGTGGCCTCGGTCCAGATCTTGATCAGGTCGGCGCGACGCTCGGCGTCGGTGATCAGACCCTTGTCGAACTCGCCCTGCACCTTGGCGGCCTGGACCTCGTAGCCCGCGATGATCTCCTTCTTGCGAGGAGGCGTCACGACGTCGGAGAGCGCCACGGTCACACCGGAGCGCGTGCCCCAGTAGAAGCCCGCGTCCTTGATCCGGTCCAGCGCGGCGGCCGTCTCGGTCTTGGAGTAGCGCTCGGCGAGGTCGTTGACGATCGCGGAGAGCACGCCCTTGTCGGTGACCTTCTGGACGAACGGGTAGTTCGCCGGGAGGGTCTCGTTGAAGAGCGCACGGCCCAGGGTCGTCTCGAGCAGCACGGTGTCGCCCTGCTCGTAGCCCTCGGGTGCTTCACCCTCGGCGAAGTGGACGTCCGCCATGCGGATCTTCACGAGCGCGTTGAGGTGCAGCGTGCCCTGGTCCTTCGCGAGGATGGCCTCGGCGACGGAGGAGAACGCACGGCCTTCACCCACGGCGCCCTCGCGGACGGTCGTGAGGTGGTGCAGACCGATGATCATGTCCTGTGCGGGCAGGGTCACCGGACGGCCGTCGGACGGCTTCAGGATGTTGTTCGAGGCGAGCATCAGGATGCGGGCCTCGGCCTGGGCCTCGACCGACAGCGGCAGGTGCACGGCCATCTGGTCACCGTCGAAGTCCGCGTTGAACGCAGCACACACGAGCGGGTGGAGCTGGATGGCCTTGCCCTCGACGAGCTGCGGCTCGAACGCCTGGATGCCCAGACGGTGCAGCGTCGGCGCACGGTTCAGCAGCACGGGGCGCTCGCGGATGATCTCCTCGAGCACGTCCCACACCTGCGGACGCGAACGCTCGACCATGCGCTTGGCCGACTTGATGTTCTGCGCGTGCGACAGGTCGATCAGGCGCTTGATCACGAACGGCTTGAAGAGCTCGAGCGCCATCTGCTTGGGCAGACCGCACTGGTGCAGCTTCAGCTGCGGGCCGACGATGATGACCGAACGGCCCGAGTAGTCGACGCGCTTGCCGAGCAGGTTCTGGCGGAAACGACCCTGCTTGCCCTTGAGCATGTCACTCAGGGACTTCAGGGCGCGGTTGCCGGTACCCGTGACCGGACGACCACGACGACCGTTGTCGAACAGCGCGTCGACCGCTTCCTGCAGCATGCGCTTCTCGTTGTTCACGATGATCTCGGGGGCACCGAGGTCGAGCAGGCGGCGGAGACGGTTGTTGCGGTTGATCACACGACGGTAGAGGTCGTTGAGGTCACTCGTGGCGAAGCGGCCACCGTCGAGCTGCACCATCGGGCGCAGCTCCGGCGGGATGACCGGCACGACGTCGAGCACCATCGCGGCCGGCGAGTTGCCGGTGGCGAGGAAGGAGCTGACGACGCGCAGACGCTTGATCGCGCGGATCTTCTTCTGGCCCTTGCCCTCGGCGATCTGCAGACGCAGCGCCTCGGCCTCGGCGGCCAGGTCGAACGCCTCGAGCCGCAGCTTGATCGCCTCGGCGCCCATGTAGGCGTCGAAGTAGATCCCGAAGCGGTCCTGGAGCTCGTGGAAGACGGCGTCCTCGGGCTTGAGGTCGCCCACCTTGAGGTTGCGGAAGTCCTCCCACACGCGCTCGAGGCGGGTGATGTCCTCGTCGAACGACTTGCGGACCTGGGACATCTCCTTCTCGGCGGTGTCCTTGGTGCGGCGCTTGACGTCGGCCTTGGCGCCCTCTTCCTCGAGCGCTGCGAGGTCGTCCTCGAGCTTCTTGAGGCGGTCGGCGATGATCGAGTCGCGCTGCCCCTCGAGGTTCTTGATCTCGAGGCGCATCTCGTTCTCGAGACCCGGCATGTCGGCGTGACGGCCCTCTTCATCGATGTCGATGATCATGTACGCCGCGAAGTAGATGACCTTCTCGAGGTCCTTCGGCGCCATGTCGAGGAGGTAACCGAGGCGCGACGGGACGCCCTTGAAGTACCAGATGTGCGTGACGGGCGCGGCGAGCTCGATGTGGCCCATGCGCTCACGGCGGACCGAGGACTTGGTGACCTCGACGCCGCAGCGCTCGCAGACGATGCCCTTGAACCGGACACGCTTGTACTTGCCGCAGGCGCACTCCCAGTCGCGGGACGGACCGAAGATCTGCTCGCCGAACAGACCGTCCTTCTCGGGCTTGAGGGTGCGGTAGTTGATGGTCTCCGGCTTCTTGACCTCGCCGTACGACCACTGGCGGATGTCCTCGGCCGTGGCGAGACCGATCCGCAGTGCGTCAAATGAAGTTGCTTCGAGCAATGTTCTTCTCTCTAGCTGGATTCGTTACGAGTACGGGCGGGATCAGATGTCGTCGACGGACGACGACTCGAACCGCGAGGAGATGTTGATGCCGAGCTCTTCAGCGGCACGGAAGACCTCGTCGTCCGTGTCGCGGAGGCTGACCGCCTGGCCGTCGGCCGAGAGGACCTCGACGTTCAGGCAGAGCGACTGCATCTCCTTCATGAGGACCTTGAACGACTCCGGGATACCCGGCTCCTGGATGTTCTCGCCCTTGACGATCGCCTCGTAGACCTTCACGCGGCCGAGGATGTCGTCGGACTTGATCGTCAGGAGCTCCTGGAGGGCGTAGGCGGCGCCGTACGCCTCGAGCGCCCACACCTCCATCTCGCCGAAGCGCTGTCCACCGAACTGCGCCTTACCACCCAGCGGCTGCTGCGTGATCATCGAGTACGGACCGGTCGAACGGGCGTGGATCTTGTCGTCGACCAGGTGGTGCAGCTTGAGGATGTACATGTAGCCGACCGACACGGGCTCCGGGAACGGCTCGCCGGAGCGGCCGTCGAAGAGCTGCGCCTTGCCGGACGAACCGATCAGGCGCTCGCCGTCGCGGTTCGGGAGGGTCGAGTCGAGGAGGCCCTCGATCTCGCGCTCGTAGGCACCGTCGAACACCGGGGTGGCGACCTTCGTGCCGGGCTCCGCGCTGCGGGCTGCCTCGGGGAGGGCAGAAGCCCACTCCTGGATGCCCTCGACGTTCCAGCCCTGCTTCGCGAGCCACCCGAGGTGGATCTCGAGGACCTGGCCGAAGTTCATGCGGCCGGGGACGCCGAGCGGGTTGAGCACGATGTCGACGGGGGTGCCGTCGGCGAGGAACGGCATGTCCTCGACCGGGAGGATGGTCGAGATGACGCCCTTGTTGCCGTGACGACCGGCGAGCTTGTCACCCGCGGTGATCTTGCGCTTCTGGGCGATGTACACGACCACGCGCTGGTTGACGCCCGAGCCGAGCTCGTCGTCGCCGTCCTGCGAGTCGAACACCTTGACGCCGATGATCGTGCCCTCTTCACCGTGGGGCACCTTGAGCGAGGTGTCGCGGACTTCGCGCGACTTCTCGTTGAAGATGGCGCGGAGGAGGCGCTCTTCGGCGCTGAGCTCGGTCTCGCCCTTCGGCGTGACCTTGCCGACCAGGATGTCGCCGGGGCGGACCTCGGCACCGATGCGGATGATGCCGCGCTCGTCGAGGTCGGCCAGGAGGTCCGGGCTGACGTTCGGGAGGTCGCGGGTGATCTCCTCCTTGCCGAGCTTCGTGTCGCGGGCGTCGACCTCGTACTCCTCGATGTGGATCGAGGAGAGCGTGTCGTCCTTCACGAGGTTCTGCGACAGGATCATCGCGTCCTCGTAGTTGTAGCCCTCCCACGGCATGAACGCGACGAGGAGGTTCTTGCCGAGCGCGAGCTCGCCGTTCTCCGTCGCGGGGCCGTCGGCGATGACCTCGCCCTGCTCCACACGCTCACCGGCCGAGACGACCACGCGGTGGTTGTAGCTCGTGCCCTGGTTCGAGCGGTCGAACTTGCGCAGGTAGTAGGTCTGCGTGCCGCCCTCGTCGAGCTGCAGGGTCACGGCGTCGGCCGAGACCTCGGAGACGACACCGGCCTTGTCGGCGGTGACGACGTCGCCGGCGTCGATGGCGGTGTAGCCCTCCATGCCGGTGCCGACGAGCGGCGACTCGGAGCGGAGCAGCGGGACTGCCTGACGCTGCATGTTCGCACCCATGAGGGCGCGGTTCGCGTCGTCGTGCTCGAGGAACGGGATGAGCGACGTCGCGACCGACACCATCTGGCGCGGGGAGACGTCCATGTAGTCGACCTCGTCCTTGCCGACGAGCTCGACCTCGCCGCCCTTCTTCCGGACGAGCACCTTGTCGTCCTGGAAGTGGAAGGAGTCGGTGAGCGGGGCGTTCGCCTGCGCGACGACGAAGTCGTCCTCTTCCGAGGCCGTGAGGTAGTCGATGGTCGTGGTGACCTGACCGTTCACGACGCGGCGGTACGGCGTCTCGATGAAGCCGAAGGAGTTGATCCGACCGAACGACGCGAGCGAACCGATCAGGCCGATGTTCGGGCCTTCCGGGGTCTCGATCGGGCACATGCGGCCGTAGTGCGACGGGTGGACGTCACGGACCTCGACGCCGGCACGCTCACGGGACAGACCACCCGGGCCGAGGGCCGAGAGGCGACGCTTGTGCGTCAGGCCCGCGAGCGGGTTGTTCTGGTCCATGAACTGCGACAGCTGGGACGTCCCGAAGAACTCCTTGATCGCGGCGACGACGGGGCGCACGTTGATCAGGGTCTGCGGCGTGATCGCCTCGATGTCCTGCGTGGTCATGCGCTCGCGGACGACGCGCTCCATGCGGGACAGACCGGTGCGGACCTGGTTCTGGATGAGCTCGCCGACGGCGCGGATGCGACGGTTGCCGAAGTGGTCGATGTCGTCCACGTCGAGGCGCAGCTGCACCGGCTCGCCGTCACGGACACCGTCGAGCGTGGTCTTCTCGGCGTGCAGCGAGACCAGGTACTTGATCGTGCGGACGATGTCCTGCACGGTCAGGACCGAGTCGCTGAGCGGCGCGTCGATGCCGAGCTTGCGGTTGACCTTGTAGCGGCCGACCTTCGCGAGGTCGTAGCGCTTCGGGTTGAAGTAGAAGTTGTCGAGGAGCGCACGCGCGGCCTCGGCGGCGACCTGCTCGCCCGGACGCAGCTTGCGGTAGATGTCCTTGAGCGCCTCTTCCTTGGTGAGGATGGCATCCTTCTCGAGGGTCGACTCGATCGAGGCGAAGCCCTGGAACTCGTCCATGATCTCTTCGCTCGTCATGCCGAGCGCCTTGAGGAACACGGTGACCGACTGCTTGCGCTTGCGGTCGATGCGCACGCCCACCTGGTCGCGCTTGTCGATCTCGAACTCGAGCCAGGCACCACGCGACGGGATCACGCGGGCGGAGTAGATGTCCTTGTCGGAGGTCTTCTCCTGCTGACGCTCGAAGTACACGCCCGGCGAGCGGACGAGCTGCGAGACCACGACACGCTCGGTGCCGTTGATGATGAACGTGCCGCGCTCGGTCATGAGCGGGAAGTCGCCCATGAAGACGGTCTGCGTCTTGATCTCACCGGTCATGTGGTTCATGAACTCGGCGTTGACGTAGAGCGGGGCAGCGTAGGTCTTGCCACGCTCCTTGCACTCGTCGATCGAGTACTTCGGGTCCTCGAGCTCGGGCGACGTGAAGCCGAGCTGCATGGTCTCGCCGAGGTCCTCGATCGGGGAGATCTCCTCGAAGATCTCCTCGAGCCCGGAGTGCAGTGCGAGGTCGGTGCGACCCTGCTCCTGGCCTTCGGCGAGGCGGGCCTTCCAGACGTCGTTGCCGACGAGCCAGTCGAAGCTCTCCGTCTGGAGTGCGAGCAGATCAGGAACCGTGAGGGTGTCCGTGATCTTGGCGAACGAGAGTCGCGAGTGGTTGCGACCGTTCTTGGGGTTGGTGGATGCGTTGGGCGCAGCAGCCAAGGGTTTGACCTCCGGTAGGCCCCGTCGGGCCGGTACTGACGAGCAGCACGTAGGTGAGTGGATTGACGCTTCAGCGCACCCCTCGAAGACACGCGATCACGCGACGGCCGGTGAGCTGTGCACGTGTGCGATGATCTGGGTGGACGGGACCCGCCGACATATACGGGACCGGCACCACCAGGGCACGTTCTGGAAGAACGCTGCGTCGACCGCAATATGACGACACGGATGCCAGGGAGCGCGAACTGCCATCATAGGTCGGGCTCGTCGCGGATGTCCAGTCCTGGCTTGACCGAATTCGGCAGTGCCGTGTATAAGCCGGTGGACAGCGTGGGTATTCCCGCGCATGCGCCCGGAAACGCGGCCGTCAGCGCAGGGCGCGGAACGCCGCCTCAGGCTGCCGCGTCCGCACGAACGTGACGCGTCCGCGGTCGTCGGTGAACTCGATCCCGAGCCCCGGCGTGAGGATGAGCGCGCGGACGCCGCGTCCGATCCGGAGCCCGATGCCGCCGTACGTCGACGCGTCCGCCTCGACGAGTCGCACGTCGGTGATCCGGTCGCGGGCGATCCGTCGCGCGGGCAGCGGCCGGAAGTGCAGGACGACGTGGCTGTCCGTCACCGTCCACCCCGAGCGGGCGACGAGGAGCAGGAACCCGACCGCGACGCCGACGAGCGCCGGCACCAGCAGCGCCGTCTCCGGAGCGTCGCCCGGCCATCCGAGCACCGCTGCGGTCAGCCCGAGCCCGCCCACCAGCAGGACCGCACCCACCGCACGCATCCAGGTCGGCGCGTGCTCGCGCTCGGTGTGGGTGGACGGACGGGAGGCGCGGGTGGCGACCGCGGGACGGCTCGCGGTGGCGCGGCGGTACGTGGGCACGCTCATGGTGTCGGTCATGCGGGTCGACTCCTCGTGGGATCGGGTCCGTTCGTGCTCATATTTTACATAGCGCACGCAATGTGTTCAATGGTCACGGCAGGCGGACCACGGGCGGCGCGCAGGAGAGCGGGGAGCCCGGCGCACGCCGACGGCGCGCACACGAGGGGCAGTGGGGGTGCCGGACGGTCGCGCCGCGGTCACGAGCGGGGTGCGGAAGCGCGCGAGGTGTGGGGCACTGCGCGGATCGACGCACCGAGGTGACGACCCGGTGAACGGTAGGCGACGACCCTTGGCGTCCGCTGGTGGTGCATGTGCACGCATTCACCTGCGCCGGGTGGACCGGCCGGTCGGGACCGCGGACCCGGGTCAGCGCAGGACGAGGGCGACGGCCTCCGCGCGGGTGCGGACGCCGAGCTTCGTGAACACCTGGTTCACGTAGGACTTCACGGTGGGCACGGTGAGGAAGAGCTCGGCGGCGATCTGCGGGTTCGACCGGCCCTCGGCGATGCGCCCGAGCACGTCCGCCTCGCGCGGGGTGAGCGTCGGGAAGCGTGCGCGGAGCGACTCGGTCGGGTCCGGCGTCGCGACGGGCGCGGGCCCGGTGCCGCCGGCCAGCTGGGCGACGAGCCGGGCGCCCACGGTGGCGTCGAACGTCGACTGCCCCGACGCCACCGCACGGATCGCCGTCGCGATCTCGCCGCGGCCGGCGTCCTTGGTCAGGTACCCGCGCGCACCGGCCCGCAGCGCGGTCAGGATCGACTCGTCGTCGGCGAACGTGGTGAGGACGAGCACGGCGACCCCGGGGTACCCCGCGGTGATGCGTGCCGTCGCCGTCGGGCCGTCGACGCCCGGCATCCGGAGGTCCATGAGCACGACGTCCGGGGACTCCCGCTCGACCGCGGCGACCGCCTCGGCGCCGTCCGACGCCTCACCGACGACCTCGAGGTCCTCCACGAGGGAGAGCACCGTCACCAGCCCGTCGCGCACGATGGCCTGGTCATCGACGACGAGGACGCGGATGGTCACGGGCGGTCCCCCTCGGCGGCCAGCTCGTCGACCGGCAGGTGCATCGCCACGACGAACTCGTCGTCCGACCGGTCCGCCTCGACCGCGGCGCCGCTGCCGAGTTCCGCGAAGCGTTCGCGCATCCCGAGCAGACCGTGGCCGCCGCCGGACAGCGGGTTCGCGACCACGACGTCCACGGCGTCGCCGTCCCGGATGACGGACAGGGACACGGGACGGCCGGGGGCGTGCCTGCGGGCGTTGCTGAGCGCCTCCCGGACCACCTGGACCACGGCGGCGCGGTGGGCCGCATCGAGGTCGGTGAGCGCCGTGTCGCCCTGCGTCACGATCTCGCCGCCGAACGACCGGTGCGCGTCGACGAGGGCCGCCAGGCCCGTCGCGGGGTCGGTGGTCGGACGGGAGGCACGGTGCGGGACCGCGGACCGGCCCGCGTCCGCCTCGGCGTCGGTCTCGGTCTCGGCGTCGTCCCGCAGGGCGTGCACCGCACGTCGCGCCTCGGCCAGGCCGTCCGCGGCGAGCGCGCGGGCCTCGGCGGCGCGCTTCGTGGCGTCGTCGACCCGGCCGGCCTCGAGCAGGGCCTCCACCGCGTCGAGCTGGAGCACCAGGCCGCCGAGGGAGTGCGCGAGCACGTCGTGGATGTCCCGGGCGGCGCGGGACCGGTCCGCGAGGAGTTCGGCGCGCTGCTGGTCCCGCTCGGCCTCGCGCGCCCGCTCCGCCGCGATGCGGAACTGCCGCCGGCTGAAGCCGATGAGGACGCCCAGGAGCATGCCGCCGCTCGTCCCGAGGACGAACTGGACCGAGGCGTGCTCGATCGAGGCGGACACCGCGACGACCACGATCGCGGCGAGTGCGGCGACGGATGCCGCCCAGACCGGGACGCGGAGGTTCGCGCCGAGCAGGACGATCCCGACGATCACGGGGACGATCATGAGCGAGTCCGTCGGCACCACCGTCAGGGTGCCCGCGGCGATCATCAGGACCCCGGCGACGACGAGGAGCCGGGGTGTGCGACCGAACTCGCGGAGCGCCCACGCGGCGAGCGCCACCGCGCCGAGCACCCACACCCACGCGGGGTGCTGCAGGGCGATGCCGTTCTTCACGAACCAGAACGCGACGATCGCGATGCCGAGGGCGTTGAGCCCCCAGGCGGCGCCCGAACGGGACCGGCCTCCGGGGAGGTCGGTCTCGTCCTGGCCGGTCAGCAGGGTCACCGGACCATCATGCCGCGCGGCTGGCGGTCGCCGCGGGGGATGCGGCCGTCGATGACGACGGCGCGTGCGGCGCGGTTCAGCGCGAGGACGAGCAGGATCGTGCCGGTCGACGTGAGCAGGTGCGCGCCGAGGTGGCCGCCGAGCACGTCGAGACCGATGCGGACGGCGATGAGGACGAACCAGAGGCCAGCGCCGACGAGGCCCGTGCGGGACTGGATCGTGCGGCCCTTCGCGTCCGGGGTGCCGACCGTGCGGAAGCGGGTGATGCTGCCCATGGTCAGGCCGACCCCGATCGTGATGAGCGCCTCGATCCCGAGGAACACCACGTCGGTGGTCGTGATCGTCGCCTTCGTCTGGGCGAGGACGACCACGCCGACGATCGCCATGATGAGCGGCGTGCGCCAGATGCGCGCCGGGTCGAGGTACTGCCAGGTCGCCTGGCGGTACCCGAGGAACGCGACCAGGGCGATGCCGACGAGGATGTTCACGAGGAGCTGGACCGACATGGTGTCCGCCTTCCGAGGAGGTCCGGCGGGCGTCTCCCGGCCGGTGGTACCAGCCTCGTTCGACGGCGTCGGCGGGCACACCAACCAGGGGTGGGGACGCGGGTGGTGATCGCGGTGGTGTTCGATTGGTGCCATGGCTGATGCGTTCGACGGGTTCCGGATCGGTGCGGGGTACGCGGTGGTCGAGCCGGACCGGCACCGCCCGGGGTCGTTCACGCTCGTGGTGGACGGCACGCCGCAGTCGCACGTCGACCTCGAGGACCCGACGCACCTGGCGTTCGAGTACATCCGGCGGATCGGGCACGCCATCGACCTGCTCCCGGACGGCCCGGTCACGGCGCTGCACCTCGGCGCCGGGGCCCTGACGCTCCCCCGGTACGTCGCGGTCACGCGGCCGGGCTCGCGGCAGCAGGTCATCGAGCTGGAGCGGGACCTCGTCGACCACGTGCGGGACGCGCTGCCATTCCCCCGCGGGGCCTCGATCCGGGTGCGGTACGGCGACGCCCGCGAGGTCCTCGGCAAGCTCCCCGCCGGACTGCGCGGCACGGTGGACCTGGCCGTGGTGGACGTCTTCGGCGGCTCGCAGATCCCCGCGCACGTGACGAGCATCGAGTTCTACCGCGAGGTCGCGGAGTTCCTGTCGCCCACCGGCATCGTGGCCGTGAACGTGGCGGACGGGGCCGGGCTCGCGTTCGCCCGGGGGCAGGCGTCGACGCTGCAGGCGGTGCTGCCGTCGGTGGCGGCCGTCGCGGACACCGGGATGCTCAAGGGCCGGCGGTTCGGGAACATCGTGCTGCTCGGGTCGCCGACGGACCTGCCCGTGGCGGACATGCCTCGTCGGTACTCCTCCGACCCGATGCCGGCGAAGGTCGTGCACGGGGCGGAGCTGCGGGCGTTCATCGCCGGGGCGCCGATCGTCACGGACCAGACCGCGGTGGCGTCGCCGGAGCCGAACCGGAGCGTCTTCGGCGGCTGACGCGCGACCGCGGGTCGGGCCGACGGTCGCCGTGCGATCGGGCGGATGCCGCGCACGCGGAGGGTCCGCCTGCCAGGATGGGTCTGAACGACCGCGCAGGTGCGCGACCGAGCAAGGGGATCCCTGATGACGAACGACGACCGGAGCAACGAGGACCGGACGGGCGACGGCCAGGCGCCGAGCTGGGGCGGAGCGCCGCAGCAGCCCGCTCCCTCGGCCGACGAGCCGCGCTACGGCGAGCGGGTCGACCCCGCTCCCGCCTCCACGCCGCAGTACGGCGAGCCGGCCCCGCAGGCCGACGCGCCGCGCTGGGGCGAACAGGCCCAGCAGCACCAGGCCCCGCAGGGCGAGACCCCGCAGTACGGGTCGACCCAGTACGCCGAGCAGCAGGGCCAGTACGGGCAGCCGCAGCACGGGCAGCCCCAGTACGGCCAGCAGCCCTACGCGGCGGCTCCGGCGAGCGCCGGTGCCCCCTCGTGGCAGGGCTACGAGGAGCCGAAGGCCAAGAAGAAGACCGTCGGCGTCATCGCGTTCGTCGTGGCCGTCGCCGCGCTCGTGGTCGGCATCATCGGCGGCGCGCTGTTCGGCGGCGTCTTCGGCGGCTCCGAGGCGTTCCGCGAGTCCGTGCAGAACGGCGGGGCGACCCCGAGCGACTCCGACATCATGGCGCTCACCACGTCGTCGAGCGCCGTCACCGGGTCGCTGCTGTTCTACCTCGGCTCGGCGCTCGGCGTGTGGGCGATCGTGCAGGGCATCGTCGCCGCGGTCACGAAGCGCGGACGCGGCTGGGGTGTCTTCGCGATCATCCTCGCGGTCGTCGCGGCGATCGCGTTCGTGGTGGCCATCCTCATCTCGGCCGTCTCGGCCAGCGGGATGTCCTGACCCGACCAGATCGTCCCGGACGGCCCGTCGTGCACCCGCACGGCGGGCCGTCCTCGTCCCCGCGGGCGACACGAGCGTGACCCCCGTGCGCGTGGCACCGCTCGCTCTCGGGGCGGCGCGGTTACCCTCGAACCGATGTCCCTCCCGCCCGACGACCGCCAGCAGCCCGACCGCACCGACCGCGCCCGGGAACCGCGTCATGCGGCGCCCGTGACGGCCGGCGTGAGCCCCGGCAGCACCTTCGCTCCGATCAGCCTGCGCCCCGCGGTCGACGCCGACGCCGTCCAGCAGCGGCTGCGCGACCTCGGGCAGAGCCGCAGCACCGACGCGCTCGCGGAGCGTGCCGAGCTCCTCCGCCTGCTCGGTCGGCTCGACGAGTCGCTCGTCATCGCCGAGGAGGTCTTCCGCCTGACGATGTTCACGGGGGAGCGCTCGGACAAGGTCTCCGCACGGATCCGTCGCGCCCACGTCCTGCACGACCTGGGGCGGTACGAGCGTGCCGCGACCGAGTCGGCCCTGGCACGGGACACCGCCCGGACCGAGGAGTGGCCGGAGCTCGAGGGCGCAGCGGCCGAGCTCGAGGGCTGGTCGCTGTTCGAACTCTCCCGCTTCGACGAGGCCCGTGCCGCGCTGTCCCGGGCGTACCAGGCGTTCCGCCAGGCCGGTGCGCCGTCGGAGCGCACCGAGGCGCTCCGCACGGCGGTCGAGGCAGCGCTCCGGGCCTCGGTCGCGCAGCCCCCGGCCGAGGACAAGCCGCGCACCGCCCGCGACGTCGCCGCACGTCGCGCGGACGAGGACGAACCGGCCGCACCCCGCGCTCCGGAGCCCGTGCAGCAGACCCCGACGGTGCGCCGCCGGGTCCTCGGTGCGCCGGACGCCGCCCGGACCGAGGCGGACGAACTCTGGGGCCGCATCGCCGCTCGTGCCGCGCAGAAGGGCCAGGCCGGACGCGACGAACCCGGCGACGACGAACGGTGACGACGCTCGAGGCCGTTCGGTCCCGCGCCGAACACCTGATGACGGCACACCTCGGGGCGGGCAGTTGGTCGTTCGGGTTCGACCACGCGAAGACCCGGGCGGGCCAGTGCGACTTCGCCCGCAAGCGCATCACGGTGAGCCGCCACCTCGCCGTGCGGTTCTCCGAGGACGACGTCGACCAGGTGCTCCTGCACGAGATCGCGCACGCGGTGGCCGGGGCCCGCGCCGGCCACGGACCCACGTGGCGCCGGACGGCGAAGGCACTCGGCTACACGGGCTCGCGCCTGTACGACGGCCCCGTGGCGAGCGAGCTCGCACCGTGGATCGGCACCTGTCCGGCCGGGCACGAGCACTTCCGCTACCGCACCCCGACCCGGCCGCTGGCGTGCGCGAAGTGCTCCCGCCGGTTCGACGCCCGGAACGTCATCGCGTGGGAGCGCCGAGCGGCGGAGGCCAGCCGAGCTACCGCATGATGCCGATCGCATGCGGAGGCGCGCCGGTAACCCGTTAGCCTGGGCGGATGCACACGGGGCAGCACATCCGCACGGACACCGGTTCCACGTGGTTCTTCGACGCCGGACGGATCGCCCTCGACTTCGCGCACACCGGCGGGTTCGCCGACGACCCGGACGGTCGACGTCCGCGGGCGCAGCTCGGCGAACTGCTCGCGACACCGGCCGACCTCGACGAGTGGCTGAGCGACCACACCGAGCCGATCGACGTCGGCGCGACCGCCCGCGAGCTGCAGGACGCCCGTGCCCTCCGCGCAGCGATCGCCCGGCTGGCCGTCGCCGCGGCTCCGGGTCCGGCCTCGACCGCGGCGGAACGGACAGCGGTGGCTGCCGGCCTCCGCGCCGGGACGGGTCGCACGCGCCCGGCACCGGACGACATCGACACGGTCAACCTGTTCGCCGCGCTGCCGGACGTGCCGCCGAGCCTCCCCGGTGGTCGTCGTCGTGCGGGCGCGAACCGGGTGCGGCTCGCCCAGGCGCTGTCGAGCGTCGCACGGGACGCGGTAGCCCTGTTCACCGAGGTCGGCTTCGACGACGTCGCCGCGGACGGACAGCCGACGCGGTTGAGCCGGTGCTCGGCGGACGACTGCGGCCTCGTCTTCTACGACTCGTCGCGCGGGGGCACACGCCGGTGGTGCTCGATGCAGCGGTGCGGCAACCGGGCGAAGGTGCGGGCGCACCGGGCCCGACGCGCGGCGGTCTGAGCCGACCCGCGCCTCCTGGCCTGCTCGTGGCTCCGGCCCGGGCCGATTCGCGTGTGTCACGAAAACAAGGATTCGGCGCGCCGAATCCTCTGGCATGCTGTCTGCATGACCGACACCGCTGCCCGTCCCGCCGAGACGACCACGCCTCGGAAGCGCGCGGCCGGTCTGACCCTGCTCGGCCCCGCGTTCGTGGCGGCCATCGCCTACGTCGACCCCGGCAACGTCGCCGCGAACCTCACCGCGGGCGCGAAGTACGGCTACCTGCTGCTCTGGGTCCTCGTCGCCGCGAACGCCAGCGCGGTCGTCGTGCAGTACCTCTCCGCCAAGCTCGGCGTCGTCACCGGCAAGTCCCTGCCGGAGCACCTCGGCCTGCGGATGAAGCGCACGCCCCGGCTGCTGTTCTGGGCGCAGGCCGAGGTCGTGGCCGCCGCGACCGACATCGCCGAGGTCATCGGCGGCGCACTCGCGCTGCACCTGCTGTTCGGGCTGCCGCTGGTCGCCGGCGGGGTGATCACCGGCGTGGTCTCGATGGCGATCCTCACCCTGCAGAGCCACCGCGGTACCCGGACCTTCGAGGCCGTGGTGACGGCGATGCTCGCGATCCTCACGGTGGGGTTCTGCGCCGGGCTGCTGTTCGCGCAGGTGTCACCGGGCGAGCTCGTCTCCGGGCTCGTCCCGCGGTTCGAGGGGTCCGAGTCGGTGATGCTCGCCGCCTCGATGCTCGGCGCGACGGTGATGCCGCACGCGGTCTACCTGCACTCCGCCCTGGCGCGCGACCGGCACGGCGACGTCCCGGCGGGCCCGGAGCGTCGTCGGGTGCTCGTCGCGACGCGCTGGGACGTCGGACTGGCGCTCCTGGTGGCCGGCGGGGTGAACATCTGCATGCTCGTCCTCGCGGCGGCGACGCTGCCCGGGGTCGCCGACACGGACTCGATCCCCGGAGCGCAGCGGGCGATCGCCGAGCACGTCGGCCCGGTCGTGGGCGTGCTGTTCGCGGTGGGGCTGCTGGCGTCGGGACTCGCCTCGACCTCGGTGGGCTGCATGGCCGGCGCCGAGATCATGAAGGGACTGCTGCACGTGCGGATCCCGCTGCTGGCCCGACGGCTGGTCACGCTGGTGCCGGCCATCGTCTTGCTCGCGGTGAACGCCGACGCGACGATGCTGCTCGTGGTGAGCCAGGTCGTGCTGAGCTTCGGGATCGCCTTCGCGATCGTGCCGCTGGTCGTCTACACGTCCCGCCGCAGCGTGATGGGTGCGGACGTCAACGCGATGACCACCCGCGTCGTCGCGGGGGTCATCGCGTTGGTGATCGTCGCGCTCAACGTGGCGCTCATCGTGCTGACGCTGGCCGGCTGAGCGGGTCGGCGCCAACGAGCCGGCGCCGGTTAGTCGACGACGCGGACGCCCTTCCAGAACGCCACGTAGCCCGAGTAGTCCTTGCCGACGCGGTCGAACGACGACGGGATGGGCGTCGGGTACGACCAGGCGTTGTCCTGCAGCGCCTGCCCGTCGACGTTCACCGTGTAGTACTGCGTGTCGCCCTTCCACGGGCAGTGGTACTGGGTGGGGCTCTCGGTGAACAGCTCGCTCTTCACGCTCGACGGCGGGAAGTACCAGTTGCCCTCGATCTGGATGAGGTCCTCCTGCGGGGCCTCGGCGATCACGGTGTCTCCGACGACTGCCTTCACGGCACGCTCCTTCGCTCTGCGGTCCGGCGGGGTACCGGATGTGGAGGTCGAACGTTACGCGCGCGAACTCGATTCCCGCAGGGTCTCCAGCCGGCCGTCCACCGCGAGCGCCGCGTGCACGTCGGCCGGACCGAGCGCCGTGGCCGCCTCGGACGCGCTGACCAGGTGCTTCACTGCCCGCCGCAGTCCCGTGTACGCCGCACAGGCGGCCGCCGCCTCGGGCGAGGTGTGGTCGATCCCGACCTCGGCGAGCGCGTCGACCACGGCTCCGGCCGCGAGCAGGTCCTCGACCGCGAAGTCCGGTGCGTCCGGCACGTCCGCGGCCTCGCCCGCGGCTTCCGCGGCGTCGTCACCGGGTGCGTGGTGGCGTCCGGCGGCGACGATCGCGACGACGCAGCGGTCACCGCGTTCGGCCTGGAGGCGCGTCACGCGTTCCGCGACCGCCGTCGCGTTGCCGAGGTGGCCGAGCACGACCTCCGGACCGTCCGGCACCTGCGCGGCGACCGCGCGGAGCGCCCGTCGGCGGGTGGGTCCGTCGTGCGCCGCGGACGCCGGGAGGACGTCGACCCAGACGACCAGGTGCGTCCCCGGGGCGATCCGCGCGGCGCCGCCGGTCCCCCATGCGAACCGGACCTGGTACTTCTCCTGCGTGCGTGCTGCCACCTGCGACACGATAGCCGTCGGCGGGTCCCTGATCCTTTCCACAGGTGCTCCGCCGTCCGGGGTTCGTCAGGGTCGGCGACCGTAGGATCTGTTGCCATGGAGATCGCCCCCGCACCCACCTTGACCGGCGACCGCGTGACGCTCGAGCCCCTCGGCTCCGAGCACGCGGACGACCTGCGGGCGGCGGTCGCGGACGGCGATCTGTGGCGCACCTGGTACACCTCGATCCCCGCTCCGGCGCAGGTCGACGACGAGATCGACCGGCGGCTCGCCGAGCAGGCAGCGGGACGGATGGTGCCGTTCGCGGTGCGCGACCGCCCGACCGGCCGGGTCGTGGGGTCGACGACGTTCCTCAACCCCGACACGGGCAACCGCCGGGTCGAGATCGGTGCGACGTTCCTGTCGCGGTCGACGCAGCGCACGGGCATCAACACCGAGGCGAAGCTGCTCATGCTCTCGCACGCGTTCGACGTCTGGCAGTGCATCGCGGTCGAGTTCCGGACCCACTGGCACAACCTCCAGTCCCGCACGGCCATCGCGGCACTCGGTGCGAAGCAGGACGGGGTGCTCCGGAACCACTCGATCGGCCGTGACGGCACGCTGCGGGACACCGTGGTGTTCTCGGTCATCGCGTCGGAGTGGCCGACCGTCCGCTTGTCCCTCGCCGAGCGACTCCGTCGGCACGACCGCGCCGAGGGTGCTCGACGCCGATCCGCCCGGCACGCCTGACCCGGTGCCGTCCGGCACTCCTGCCGCCGGGCCCGCCGCTCGTCCACCGCGCACGAGTAGCGTTCGCGGCATGCACGTGGGCATCCGGATCACCCTCGACGCACCGGTCGAGGCCGTGCGTGACGCCCTGCTGTCCCCGGCGGTGATGGTCGCCGTGACGAAGCCGTTCCTGGTCTACCGGTCGCGCGATCCGCAGGGGTTCCCGGTGCGCTGGGTGCCGGGTGAGCCGCACCCGATCACCGCGAGCGCCTTCGGCGTGGTCCCGAGCGGCGACACGCACGTCGACCTCGACCTGTACGAGGTGCGCGGTGTGCCCGTGCAACGCGACAACGGCGGTGGCACGAGCGGGCTGTTCGGACGGATGTCGATGCAGCACCGGATGGCGACCGTCGACCTCGGGGACGGTCGGACGCTCCTCGTCGACCGGCTCTCGTACCGGATGCGGCCCGCGGTGCTCGGAGTCCTGCTCTGGCCGGGGATGTGGGTGATCTGGCAGTGGCGCGCGCTGCGGATGCGCGCCCTCGCGCCCGGTTGGCGGCGCGCCCGACGAGCCGCGGCCTGACCGCCGGACCCGCGCCGTTCCTCCAGGCAGGGCGTACGCTCGTACCGTGAGCCAGACGCATGAGCCGGCAACCGACGACCGCGTGCACAGCACGCTCGCCACCGTGGACTGGCGGCGGATGACCTTCGACCTGTACCGACGGGTGCGGGCGACGAACGACCCGGAGACCGCCCACGCGCTGTGGCGCGAGACTCGTGACGCGATGTTCGGCGAGCACCCGGCCAGCCCGCTCCTCGACGAGGACGCCCGCGACTTCGAGTCCCTGCCCGTCCCGGACTACGACCCGTCGTGGCGCTTCCGGGCCCGGATCGAGCCGGCGGAGCCCCTCGCGATGGACGTCGAGACGGGTACCGACGGCATCGTGCACTTCGACCGGCTCGGTGTCGTGACCCTGGCCGGCATCGGTTCGCTCGACGTGTGGTCGCACGGCGGCTACGCGGGCGGCGTGTTCATCCCGGTCAAGGACTCGAGCGCCGGCAAGGCCCGTGGGACCTACGGCGGCGGACGCTACCTCGTCGACACGATCAAGGGCGCGGACCTCGGGGGCGACGACGGCGAGCTCGTCCTCGACTTCAACTTCGCCTACAACCCGTCGTGCGCGTACGACCCGGCGTGGGCGTGCCCGCTCGCGCCTCCGGGCAACACCGTCGCGGTCCCGATCCCCGTCGGCGAGCAGTACGACTTCTAGGGTGGAGCACATGTCGGGTCTCGTCGCGATCGACGCCGGAGGGCGCATCCCGCCGTTCGAGCAGGTCCGGTCCCAGATCGCCGCGCAGATCAGCGCCGGATACCTCGTGGACGGTGAACGGCTGCCGAGCGTCCGTGGACTCGCGGACGAGCTCGGGCTCGCTGCCGGGACGGTGGCGCGGGCGTACCAGTTGCTCGAAGAGGCCGGGCTCGTGCAGACCGCACGCGGCGCCGGAACCCGGGTGATCCGACCGGCCGAGGTGCCGTCGTCGGTGACCGATGCCGCCCGTGCCCTCGCTGCCGCCGCACGGGCCGCGGGGCTGTCCGCCGACCAGGCAGCTGCCGCCCTGCGGGACGCCTGGCCCGCCTGAAGCGGGCGCGGGCGCTGCGTCAGCAGCGCTCGAACACGTAGTCGTCGCTCGACGGCGTCACGAGGTCCCGGTCGCGGAGGATCGTCATCGCCGGCCGCTTCGCCGAGGCACACACCGACGACCACGGCTGCTCGCTGTTGTCCGAGTACTCGACGTCGATGACCCGCTTGCCGTACGCCTTCGTGTACTCGCCGCACTCCTGGTAGACGAAGCACTCCTCGGCGACCACGAAGTCGAAGCCGGTCTGCTTCCGCCCGGACGCCCCGAGCTGCGGCGTGTTCTTCTGCCCGACCGCGAGCCCCTTGCCGTGCCCGAGACGGACGAGCGCGGCGGCGAGGGCGAGGTTCCCGGACCGCGTCAGCTTCCCCTTCGAGCGCGTCCACGAGTCGAGGTTGTCGAACTCGACGGCGTCGAACCCGCGATCGGCGCACCGGGCGACGGACTTCGTGAGGACCCGCACGATCGTCGCGCGCTTCGCAGCGGTCGTCGTGTCGAGCAACATCTCGTCCGGCCAGCCCGGGTCGGACACCGGCTTGCCCGATCGGTCGCGGAGGATCGCCGTCGGGTGGTCCCGCTTCCACATCGCGGCGTCCTCCGGCTGGGTCTGGAAGCCGTTGACGTAGCAGATCGAGTACTTCCCCGTCGCTGGTCGTGCGGTGCTGTCGCGCTCGACGATCGTGACACCTGCCGGCGACGCGTACGAGCCGCCCAGCTGGTAGTCGGGGACGCCCGAGGTGGGCAGGTTCCGGTACGACGCGGTGGGCACCGCGGCGGCGCAGGACGCCGTCCCCAGGACAGCGACGAGGGCCGTCGCGACGGTCAGCAGGACGGTTCTGGTGCGCACCGGTGCATCCTCGCACGAGCCGGAGGACACCTCGGCCTGGGGGATCCGACCCGCGCACGCTATGCTGGACGTACTCGAGGCGCCGATCGCCTCGTGCGTCGTACGGACGCCCCCGAACTCCCGGTCCACGGACCGATGATCGAGCACCTCCCGAAGGTGCCAGGCTTCTCTGCTGCGGCGACTGCGCCAGCCACACCCGTTGGCGCGCATCCCGCCCGCGCGCTGCCTCGCAAGCGCGACCACAGCCGGAGCACTCCGGTTGGAAAGGTCACCATGACCAACGAAGACATCCGTTTCTCCGACCTCGGCGTCCCCGCGCCGATGGTCGCCGTCCTCGCCGACCAGGGCAAGGAGACCGCGTTCCCCATCCAGGAGGACACGCTCCCCGACTCCCTGCAGGGCAAGGACGTGCTCGGCCGTGGCCGCACCGGCTCCGGCAAGACGATCGCGTTCGCGATCCCGCTCGTCGCCCGCCTCGCCGCGAGTGGCCGCAAGCGCCGCGCCGGCCGGCCCCGTGCCCTGGTGCTCGCCCCCACCCGTGAGCTCGCGACCCAGATCGACGTCGCCCTCGCCCCGCTCGCCAAGGCCATGGGCCTGAACACCACGACCGTCTTCGGCGGCGTCGGGCAGGGTCGTCAGGTCGACGCCCTGCGCGGTGGCGTGGACGTCGTCGTGGCGTGCCCCGGCCGTCTCGCCGACCTCATGCAGCAGGGCCACGTCAACCTCGGCGACATCGAGGTGACCGTCCTCGACGAGGCCGACCACATGGCCGACATGGGCTTCCTGCCCGGTGTGACCAAGATCATGCAGGCCACGCCCGAGCAGGGGCAGCGTCTGCTGTTCTCCGCCACGCTCGACAACGGCGTGGACAAGCTCGTCAAGAAGTTCCTGCACAACCCGGTCATGCATTCGGTCGACGAGGCGAACAGCCCCGTCGAGGCGATGACCCACCACCTGTTCGAGGTCGCCGACGCCGACGCGAAGAAGGACCTCGTCCGGACGCTCGCGAGCGGCACCGGTCGTCGCATCCTCTTCATGCGCACGAAGCACCACGCCAAGCGCCTCGCCAAGCAGCTCAGCAGCCAGGGCATCCCGGCCGTCGACCTGCAGGGCAACCTGTCGCAGGGTGCCCGTGAGCGGAACCTCGCGAAGTTCTCCTCCGGCGAGGCCCTCGTGCTCGTCGCCACCGACGTCGCCGCCCGCGGTGTGCACGTCGACCACGTCGAGCTCGTCGTCCACGTCGACCCGCCGACCGAGCACAAGGCGTACCTGCACCGCTCGGGCCGCACCGCCCGCGCCGGTTCGTCCGGCGACGTCGTCACCGTGACGATGCCCGCCGAGCGTCGCGACGTCGCGCAGATGATGCGTGCGGCCGCGATCAAGGTCACGCCGCAGCAGGTCACGGCGAACTCCCCCGCCGTCACGGAGCTCGTCGGCGAGGTCGCTCCGGTCCGCCACGTCGCCCCGGAGCAGCCGGCACAGCAGCAGCGCCAGCCCAAGCAGCGCACCACCGAGTCCGACAACGCGGGCGGCGGCCGTCGCCGTGGTCGCGGCGGTCGTCCCGGAGGCGCGGCGCAGCCCGCGCGCACCGGCTCGGCTTCCGGGTCGTCCGGTGCAGGGCGTCGCGGCGGTCGTCCCGCCGAGGCCGGCGCCGGCGCGTCGACCGGCTCCGCCGGTGGGCAGCGCTCGGGGGCCGCGTCCGGCGGTCGCCGCAGTGGTGGCAGCCGTCGTGCGTCGAGCGACACCGTCCGTGGCGGGTCCGCTCCGGTCTGGTCCTCGGAGGGCGGCTACGCCGCCGGTCGTGGGTCCGGCACCGAGTCGGGCGGCAACCGTCGTGGTGGCTCGCGCCGCGCCTCCCGTCCCGCCGGTTCCGCGCGCTGACCTCTCGATCTCAACCTCCACGCCGCCTGAGCACGGACGCACTCCACGGGCGTAGGTTCTCCTTCACCGGATGCCGCGCGAGCGGCTGACGGGGAACTGTCCGCTGTCGGAAGGAGAGCCTATGGCTGGGATCGAAGACGTCAAGAACGCCGCTGCGAAGGCAGCTGGCAAGGCCAAGGAAGCCGTCGGGAACGTGACGGACAACGACCGCCTCAAGGCTGAAGGCAAGACCGATCAGGTCAAGGCCGACACCAAGCAGGCAGGTACGAACGTCAAGGACGCCGCTTCAGGCGTGGCCGACAGCCTCAAGAACGACAACAAGTAAGCCGGTCCAGTACCGCGCTGCGAAGCCCCCGGGTCCGATTCGGATCCGGGGGCTTCGTCGCGTGCGGGTGGCGGCGGCTGCTACATGAGGGCGCCGACCGATGCGAGTCCGGCGCGGAGGAGCGCTCCGCGACCGCCCTCCATCTCGTCGGCGACGGCGTCGGAGGCCGCCTCCATCGGGCTCATCCAGGTCAGCTCGAGGGCGTCCTGCCGCGGCTCGCACGTGCCGGTCACGGGGACGACGTACGCGAGGGAGATCGCGTGCTGCCGCTCGTCCGTGTAGACGGAGGCGCCGGGCAGCGGGAAGTACTCGGCCACGGTGAACGGGGTGGGGCTCGACGGCAGCTGCGGGAACGCCATCGGCCCGAGGTCCTTCTCGAGGTGCCGGAACAGCGCGGTCCGGATCGACTCGCCGAACATCACGCGCCCGGACACGAGGGTGCGGGCGATGGAACCGCTCGGGGCAACGCGCAGCAGCACGCCCACCTCGGTGACGACGCCGAGGCCGTCGGTGCGGACGGGCACCGCCTCGACGTAGCAGATCGGCAGTCGACGGCGGACGTTCGCGAGCTCCTCGTCGGACAGCCAGCCGGAGTCGGGGTCGGGGGTGCGCAGCGAGGCCATGCACCGTGTCTACCAGTCACCGCGGCGAGTTCGGCGGAAGGCGCGGGGGTTGGGGATGGTTGATGCGTCAACTACTGTCGTCCACATGATCGATCGCGATGCCGTCCAGTGGACCCGGAGCCCCTCCGAGCGTGTGGGGGCCCCGCTGCTCGTGACGATGCACGGGGTGGGGTCGAACGAGCGCGACCTGCTCGGACTCGCCCCGGCGCTGCCGTCCGCGTGGACCATGGCGTCGCTGCGTGCGCCGATGCCGTTCGGGCAGGGGTACAGCTGGTACCCGCTCGGCACGCCGGGCTCCCCGGCACTCGGGCCCGTCGACGAGACCGTCGGCGGAGTCCTCGAGTGGATCGACTCGGTCGCGGCCGAGCACCCGCGGATCGGGCTGCTCGGGTTCTCGCAGGGCGGGTCGATGGCGCTGCAGCTGCTCCGGGCACGGCCCGCTGCGTTCGCGTTCGCGGTGTCGCTGTCCGGCTTCGTCGTGCCGGGCGTGACGGACTCCCGTGACGAGGCCGTCGCCGCCGTCCGGCCCCGGGTGTTCCTCGGGCACGGCGACCTCGACCCGGTGATCCCCGGCGAGGCCACCGCCCGGACGCAGGCGTGGGCGGCGACGAACACCACCGTCACGGATCGCACGTACGAGGGCCTGCCCCACGCGGTGTCCGCAGCGGAGCTGGCGGACGTGGCCGCGTTCATCGGCGCGTAGGCGCGCTCGGCGCGTCTCGCGGCGCGCTTGGGTGCTTCCGCGGTTGGTGAGCAGAAATGGTCGAGTCCGACGTGCGGACTCGACCATTGCTGCTCACGATGCGGACGGGAGGCGCGGTGCCAGCTGGCACCGTGCCTCCCGTCACGGGTTCCGACGTCAGTCGGCGAGGATCTGCAGGAGGTCCTTGCGGAGCTGGTCGATCTTGGCGGTCGCCGCCTTCGCCTGCTCCTCCGTCGCGCTGGTGCGGTACATGTGCAGGACGCCCATGGTCTTCCGGAGCGCCTCGATGAACTCGCGGGACGAGTCCGGGAGGCCCGGCGCGTCGAAGGCCGCGGCGATCTCGTCCGCCTTCGCCTCTGCCTCGGCCTTGCCGGCGTCGGTGAGCTCGAAGAGCGTCTTGCGGCCGTCTCCCGTGGAGACGACGAGGTCCTCGTCCACGAGCTGCTGGAGCGTCGGGTAGACCGAACCGGGGCTCGGCTTCCAGGCGCCGCCGGTGCGTTCGGCGATGGTCTTGATGACGGCGTAGCCGTTCTGCGGGCCCTCGGCCAGCAGGCCGAGGATCGCGAGGCGGACGTCGCCGCGGCGACGGCGTTCGCGGCCGAAGCCGGGACCGCCGAACCCCGGACCGCCGAAGCCGGGTCCGAAGCCGCGACCGAAGCCGGGGCCGAAACCGCCGCGTCCGCCGTGGTCGTGGTCACCGCGGTCGCGGCCGGGGAAGCCGGCGCCGTGGTGCTGCCGCGCGCCGCCGAAGCGGGGGCCGCGCGGGTGCTGGGTGGTGTCGAAGTCGTTGTGCATGGGTCGCATGATGCGTCCTTCCGTCGTGCTGAGTCGGCTCGCGAACGGTCTGACCGGAATCGTATTCGTCGTATCGCGATGTGTTAACGATAGATCGGTAACTATCGCTCTGTCAAGGGGTACGCCCGCACGGGCTGCTGTCGGTGGTGGCGGGCAGGATGGGACGGACCATGACGGACGTCCTCGAGCGCTTCTCCCCCGCCACCGCGGAGTGGTTCCGCGGCGCCTTCGCCGCACCGACCCCGGCGCAGGCCGGTGCGTGGGACGCCGTCTCCACCGGGCAGCACGCGCTCGTGATCGCCCCGACGGGGTCCGGCAAGACGCTGGCATCGTTCCTGTGGTCGATCGACCGACTCATCAGCTCGACCGACCGTCCGCCCGCGAAGCAGCGCACCCGGGTGCTCTACGTGTCCCCGCTGAAGGCCCTCGGCGTCGACGTCGAACGGAACCTGCGCAGCCCGCTGGTCGGCATCACCCAGACCGCACGGCGCCTCGGGCTCGAACCACCCGACGTCACGGTCGGGGTCCGCAGCGGTGACACCCCGTCGTCCGATCGGCAGAAGCTGCTGCGGCAGCCGCCGGACATCCTCATCACGACGCCGGAGTCGCTGTACCTCATGCTCACCTCGCAGGCGCGCGAGACCCTGGTGAACGTCGACACCGTCATCGTGGACGAGGTGCACGCCGTCGCGTCCACCAAGCGCGGCGCCCACCTGGCGGTCTCGCTCGAACGGCTCGACGACCTGCTCGAGAAGCCCGTGCAGCGGATCGGGCTCTCGGCGACGGTGCGCCCCCCGGAAGAGGTGGCGCGGTTCCTCGGCGGACGCGCACCGGTGTCGATCATCGCCCCGCCGGCGCAGAAGACGTTCGACCTGCGGGTCGTCGTGCCGGTCGACGACATGGCCGAGCTCGGTGCACCGCCCGTCGGTGCGGACGCGACCGAGTCACCGACGAACGGGTCGATCTGGCCCCACGTCGAGGAACGCGTGGTCGACCTGGTCGAGGAACACCGGTCGACCATCGTGTTCGCGAACTCCCGCCGCCTGGCCGAGCGGTTGACGGCACGGCTGAACGAGATCCACGAGGAACGCGTGCTCGCGGCGGCGGGCTCGGTCGGTGACGGGGCGCTGGTGCCGGCCGGGGCCTCCCCCGCCGACGACGGCCTGCCGGTCGCGCGCGGGCGTCCGCAGTCCCCGGCACGGACCTCGGCACACGCCGTCGCACCGCAGGGCACGAAACGGCCCCCGGCGCAGGTGATCGGCGCGTCCGGGCAGACCGGTGGCGGGGGCTCCGACGCCGCCGTGCCGGTGCTCGCCCGCGCCCACCACGGTTCCGTCTCGAAGGACCAGCGCGCCATCATCGAGGACGACCTGAAGTCCGGTCGACTGCGCTGCGTCGTCGCGACGAGTTCGCTCGAGCTCGGCATCGACATGGGCGAGGTCGACCTCGTCGTGCAGGTCGAGGCGCCACCCTCGGTCGCGAGCGGTCTCCAGCGCGTCGGTCGTGCCGGGCACCAGGTCGGCGAGATCTCGCGCGGCGTGCTGTTCCCGAAGCACCGCGCCGACCTGGTGAACAGCGCCGTGACGGTCGAGCGGATGGTGGCCGGGCAGATCGAGTCGATCTCGGTGCCGGCGAACCCGCTCGACGTCCTCGCGCAGCACACCGTGGCAGCGGGGGCGATCGACACGGTCGACGTCGAGCACTGGTTCGAGCTCGTGCGGCGGAGCGCCCCGTTCAGCGGTCTGCCCCGCTCCGCGTTCGAGGCCACGCTCGACCTCGTGACCGGGCGCTACCCGAGCGACGAGTTCGCCGAGCTCCGCCCGCGCCTGGTGTGGGACCGCGTGCACGGCACCCTGACCGGGCGTCCGGGTGCCCAGCGGCTCGCGGTCACCAGCGGCGGGACGATCCCCGACCGCGGCATGTTCGGCGTGTTCATGGTCGGCGAGAAGGCCTCGCGCGTCGGCGAGCTCGACGAGGAGATGGTCTACGAGTCCCGCGTCGGCGACGTCTTCGCGCTGGGTGCGACGAGCTGGCGCATCGAGGAGATCACCCACGACCGGGTGATCGTCAGCCCCGCGTTCGGGCAGCCGGGCCGCGTGCCGTTCTGGAAGGGCGACGGCATCGGTCGCCCCGCGGAACTCGGCCGTGCCACCGGGGCCTTCGTGCGCGAGGTCGAGGGGGCTTCCGACGACGATGCACGTGCCAGGGTCGCCGCCGGCGGGCTCGACGAGCGGGCCGTGACGAACCTGCTCACCTTCCTCCGCGACCAGCGCGCCGCGACCGGACACGTGCCGAACGACACGACCCTCGTGATCGAACGCTTCCGTGACGAGCTCGGCGACTGGCGGCTCATCCTGCACTCGCCGTACGGCATGCAGGTGCACGCGCCGTGGGCCCTGGCGGTCGCCGCACGACTCCGTGAGCGCCACGGGATCGACGGCGACGCCATGGCCGCCGACGACGGGATCGTCGTGCGCATCCCCGAGACCGATGCCGAGCCTCCCGGCGCCGACCTGTTCGTGTTCGAGCGGGACGACCTCGAAGCGCTCGTGACGGACGAGGTCGGGGCGTCGGCGCTGTTCGCCGCGCGCTTCCGCGAGTGCGCCGCGCGGGCGCTCCTGCTGCCCCGCCGGAACCCCGGGCAGCGGTCCCCGCTCTGGCAGCAGCGGCAGCGGGCCTCGCAGCTGCTCGAGGTCGCCCAGAAGTACCCGACCTTCCCGATCGTGCTCGAGACCGTGCGCGAGGTCCTCCAGGACGTGTACGACGTGCCCGCCCTGCTGGGGATCGCCGACGACATCGCGGGCCGGCGCATCCGGTTGGTCGAGACCGAGACGGAGACGCCGTCGCCGTTCGCGCGCTCGCTGCTCTTCGGGTACGTCGCCGCGTTCATGTACGAGGGGGACTCCCCGCTCGCCGAGCGTCGGGCGGCCGCACTGTCCCTCGACTCGACGCTGCTCGGCGAGCTGCTCGGTCGTGCCGAGCTCCGCGAGCTGCTCGACCCGGCGGTCATCGCCTCGGTCGAGCGTGACCTGCAGCGGCTCTCGCCGGACCGCCGGGCGCGCGACGCCGAGGGGATCGTCGACGTCCTGCGGCTCGTGGGCGCGCTCGACCTCGACGAGATCGTGGACCGGAGCTGGCTGGCGGAGGCGGACGACCGCGCCGCAGCGACGACCGAGGTGCAGACCGTGCTCGCCGCGCTCGAGCGAGACCGCCGCGTGCTCGCGTTCTCGCACGCCGGCGCGACCCGCTGGGCCGTGATCGAGGACGCCTCCCGCCTGCGCGACGCCCTCGGGGTGCCCCTGCCGATCGGCGTGCCGACGGCGTTCGTCGAACCGGTGGCCGATCCGCTCGGCGACCTGGTCGGCCGGTACGCCCGGTCGCACGGGCCGTTCTCCGCGCAGGACGCCGCCGGACGGCTGGGGCTCGGGATCGCCGTCGTGCAGGACACCCTGCGCCGCCTCGTCGCCGACCGTCGCGTGGTCGAGGGCGAGTTCCGTCCCGATCGCCAGGGTGCGGAGTGGTGCGACGCCGAGGTGCTCCGCCGCATCCGCACGAAGTCGCTCGCGGCGCTCCGGCACGAGGTCGAGCCGGTCGCGCCGGACGCCCTCGCGCGGTTCCTGCCCGCGTGGCAGCACGTCCGGACCGCCGGTACCCGCGGTGGGCTGCGCGGCGTCGACGGGGTGCTCCAGGTCGTCGACCAGCTCGCCGGGGTGGCGCTGCCCGCGAGCGCGTGGGAGACCCTCGTGCTGCCGGCACGCGTCGGCGACTACGCGCCGAGCATGCTCGACGAGCTCACCGCCACGGGCGAGGTCCTCTGGTCCGGCGGCGGCACCCTGCCGGGCAACGACGGTTGGATCCGCCTGCACCTCGCCGACACCGCGGCCACGACCCTGGCGGAGCCCTCCGGCGACGAGACGACCGAGCTCCAGCGGGACGTGCTCGGTGCGCTCGCGGGCGGCGGCGCGTACTTCTTCCGGCAGCTCGGGCAGGCCGTGGGCAGCACCGACGACACCGCCCTGTCGACCGCACTGTGGGACCTGGTGTGGGCCGGACAGATCACGAACGACACCTTCGCGCCGTTGCGGGCGATGCTCGGCGGGAAGGCGAAGAGCTCGAGCGCACCCCGCGCACGGGCGTACCGCGGGCGTCGTCGGCCGACGATGCCGACCCAGTCCGGTCCGCCGTCCGTCGGCGGCCGGTGGTCCCTGCTCCCCCTCGCCGAGTCCGACGCGACCGTCCGGGCCGCCGCGACCGCCGAACAGCTGCTCGAGCGGTACGGCGTCGTCACCCGCGGCGCCGTGCAGGTCGAGGGCGTCCGGGGCGGTTTCGCCGGCGTGTACCGGGTGCTCTCCCGCTTCGAGGAGTCCGGCCGGGCCCGCCGGGGCTACTTCGTCGAGGGTCTCGGCGCCGCGCAGTTCGCGACGGGGCCCACCGTCGACCGGCTCCGCACCTACGCGCGCGACATCGACGACGACGAACGGGCCGACCCGGACCGGTCGCGTGATGCCCTGACCCTCGCGGCGACCGACCCGGCGAACGCGTACGGGGCATCGCTGCCGTGGCCGTCCGACGCCGCCGCCGGGCCCGACGACGACGGTGCGGGCAACGCCGACGGTACGGCTGGTCGTCCCGGTGGGGCCGCCGACTCCGCTCCCGTGAAGACGACGGGCCGCGGGCACCGGCCCGGGCGCAAGGCGGGTGCGCTCGTCACGACGGTCGACGGGCACCTCGCGGTGTACGTCGAACGCGGTGGCAAGTCGGTGCTGACCTTCACCGACGACCCGGCGGACCTCGCCGTGGCGGCGGGGTCGATCGCCGCGACCGTGCGGAGCGGCCTGCGGAAGCTCTCGGTCGAGCGGGTGGACGGCGACTTCGTCCTCGAGACCCCGCTCGGTTCGGCGCTGCGCGAAGCCGGCTTCACCGCCACGCCGCAGGGGCTGCGTCTCCGTGTCTGAGCGCACGACGGGGGTGCCCGGTGCCTGAGGGCGACACTGTCTTCCGCGCCGCCCGTCGGCTCCACGCCGCACTGGCGGGGAAGGTCCTCACCCGCAGCGACTTCCGGGTGCCGGCGTTCGCCACGCTCGACCTCGTCGGCCGCACAGTGGACGAGGTCGTCCCGCGTGGCAAGCACCTGCTGCACCGGATCGGCGACCTGACCGTGCACTCGCACCTCAAGATGGAGGGGCGGTGGGACGTCTACGCGCCCGGGGACCGCTGGCGTCGCCCGGCACACCAGGCACGGGTGGTGCTCGACGCTGCGGACGTCTCGACGGTCGGCTTCGCGCTCGGGGTGCTCGAGGTCGTCCCCCGCGACCAGGAGTCCGAGATCGTCGGGTACCTCGGCCCCGACCTGCTCGGTCCCGACTGGGACGCCGACCTCGCGCTGGCGAACCTGACGCGGGACCCTGATCGTCCGGTCGGCCTCGCACTGCTCGACCAGCGGGTGCTCGCCGGCCTCGGGAACGTGTACCGCAACGAACTGTGCTTCCTGCGCGGTGTCCTGCCGACCCGTCCGGTGCGCGAGGTGCACGACCCGGCGCGGATGATCGCCCTGGCGAGCCGGCTCATCCTCGCCAACCGTGACCGCAGCGCCCGTGTGACCACCGGGGTCGATCGGCCCGGTCGGCGCTTCTGGGTGTACGGCCGGGCGGGGAAGCCGTGCCTGCGCTGCGGGACGCCGATCCGGGACGGGGAGCTCGGTGAGTCGGAGCTGACCCTGCGGGACACGTACTGGTGCCCGCGCTGCCAGACCTGACCGGGCGCGGCCACGGCCACCGCGCCGGCGCTCTGTGCGAGGTTCCGACCACTGTGGGACGCGAGCAGGGGCGCACGGTGCGCGGAACCTCGCACGCTGTCGTGGAACGCGCCGGCGCTACGCGCGCGACATGATCCACGCCAGCATGTACGACCGCGAGTTCGCCGAGTCGACCACCGCGTCCGGCAACGCCCGCGCCTCCCGCAGCGCCGTGGCCGCATCGGCCCGTGACGCCAGCGCCCGGTACATGAGCAGGTAGTCGCCGAACTGGACGTCGTACCTCCCGTCCGGCACGGCCTCGGCCAGCACCCGGCGGATCTGCGCCGCCCCGCCGGCATCGACGTACGAGGCCGCCACGGCCGGCATCGGGATGAGCTCGATCCCCGCGGGCGCGGCCGCCGCGGCGCTGAACCAGGTCGCGTGGTCGCGCTTGCCGCCCCAGGTCAGCGAGACCACCCGGTGCCGGAACTCCGGGAACGCGGAGAGGTCCGGGTCGAGCACGTCCCGCGCGGCCGAGGCCGCCTCGTTCGAGAGCAGCCAGGTCCCGACGGACCGGAGCGACGACGACCCCGACGACGACCCCGACGACGAGCCGGACACCGCTCCCCACAGCGCGACGCCGTTCCACGCCGAGACGGCCTCGGACGACGACTCCTGGTTGTTGCCGTCCGCGAACGGCGAGAACCCGGACGCCCACGAGTGCTGCGCGTACGGGTCGTAGACGCGGAGCGCCGGGAACGAGGCGGTGGCCTCCGGCGAGGCGATGTCCGCCGCGACGAGGTCGGCCACGGTCCGCCACCGGCTGACGAGCGCCGGGTCGTCGGCGGCGAGGACGGCGGCTGCGGACAGGACGTAGCCGTAGTGGAAGTGGTGGTCGTTGAACTCGTCGGAGCCGAACGAGGCCTCCTGCCCGACGAGCCCGTGCAGCGTGGGGTCGTAGGCGAAGCACCGCGCCGTCCGGGTCCCGCACCCGGCGGGGTCGAACCACTGGTCGAGCTCGTCGACGACGGAGGTCTTCAGCGCGTCCGCCACCGGCGCGAGGTCGAGCTGCGTCGCGAGCCGGTACAGGTTCGCGACGCGGTACAGGTCCTTCCCGCCGCCGTAGCTGTCCGCGGCGTACGACGAGGCATCCACCGTGGACGCGTCGGCGCGGACCTGGGTGACGAGCGCCGCACGCTCCGAGGACGACAGCCCCGACAGGTCGAGGGTGTCCGAGGGCCGGACCGTGTCGACCGCGAACCGCAGGGCGGCGCCGGTACAGACCGGGGCCGATCCTTGGACGGTCTCGTAGTGCAGGCCGGTGCACTCCAGGCCGGTCGTGCCCTGCCCCGGCTGCGGGACGAGCACGCCCCGGTCGCCGGAGCCGAAGTCGTACGTCAGCGTCGTGCGCTGCTTCCCCCGCGAGGCGCTGCGGTCGAGCGCGACCCCCGTGAGCGGACGGGCGGCGGCGACGAGCCGGGCCGTCTGTGCCGCGGTCGCGCCGTCCGGGACCGGCAGGAGCACGACGCTGCCGCCCGACCGCAGGTCGATCGTGTCGCCGTCGATCGTCCCGTCGCGGACGACGAGCTGCCAGGTCCGGCCGCCGCTGGTGACGGTCCCGGTACCGTCCCCGGTGCCGTCGATCGGCGAGGTCGCGGTGACGGTGCCGGCACGCGCGGCGGTGTACGTCACGAGCGGCGAGCCCTCGGCGACCACCGTGTGCCCGAGGACGGTGGAGCCGTCGCGGTGCTCGACGGTCACGGACACCGAGTCGTAGGCGGACACCAGGGTCGAGGTCGCACCGAGGTCGAGTCCGACCTGCTGCGTCGCGCCGCCGGCGATGGTCTTCTCGGTGGCCGTGACGGTGGGGAGCCCGGCCGCGAAGCCGTCGTCGGTCACCTGCCACGAGATCGGGCTGGGGAACACCGGCTGCGGTGCCGCGCCGAAGACGAGTCCGGAGAACCAGCGGTTCGTCGGCGGCAGCAGGCCGTCGGCGAGGCGCATCGCGCCCGCCTTCGACGACGCGACGTCGCCGAGAGCGGCGACCGCGCGCGCCTGTGCCGCACCGTTCGTGGTGGGCGAGGTGGTCTCGCCGGGGTGATCCGTGCCTCCAGGACCGGTGCACGCGGTCACGAGCATCGCGACGGCCGTCACGACGGTGACGCTGGTGGACAGCCTGGAGGCACGGCGCACGCCGACCCGACGGCGCGCGTCCGGCGCCTGGTCGCGACGGGCAGACCGAGGCAGCCGGAGCATGGGGCTACAGTCCGATCTGCCGCGCGAAGTCACGGACGAGGTCCGTGACGCCCGCGAGCCGGCCGTCGTCCCGCAGGTGCAGGGTGGCGTCCACCGGCGTCCCGGGGCTCGTGATCCCGCTCGACGGCGACGCGGAGAGCTCGGGGCTCTCGACGTCGACCGTGGTCTTCGCCTGTCCCTGGTCGTTGGTCTCGACGCTGACGCTCTTCACGGTCCCCCGGATCGTCGTGTCGTTCGGGAGCACGAGGTCGACCGCGGCGCCGTTCCGGATCCGCCCGTAGTCCCGGGCCGTCACGATGAAGCTCGAGGTGACGAAGAGGCTGTCCTCCTTGTGGATCGTGCCGAGCTCGGAGCCGGCCTGCACGTACCCGCCGGTCTTCACGTCGACCTTGGCGACGGTGCCGGAGACCTCGGCCTTGAACGTGATGAAGCCGTCGGCGCCGATGTCGTACGCGCTCGTCTGCGTGTTCGCGCCCACGACGCCCTTCCGGATGTCCTGCGCGAGCTGGAGGCTCTGCACCTGGAGGAGCTGGTCGCCCTTCCGGACGGTGTCGCCCTCCTCGACGTACTCCTCGGTGACGGTCCCGCCGTAGTCGGTGCCGACGGCGTACTCCTGCGCGGCGATCGCCGCCGAGGTGCTCGCCACGGCGCTCTGCCGCTGGTTGAAGACGAGCGTGAACGCCGCCACGACCACGAGCACCACGATGAGCCCCGCGAACAGCCGGAGTCGGTTCGTCCAGGTCATGCCGTCACCCCGTCCAGCATCGCGGTCAGCCGGTCCGTCACGCGGTTCCGGGCCTGTTCGCGGAACGCGGCGATGATGAACGCGAGGAACACGAGGGTGTTCGTGGTGTTCCAGGCCGTCGCGAGCGTCAGCTGCCCGTTGTCGAGGTCACGCCAGACCGCCACGACGCTCGTCAACGCCAGGAACACGAACACGAGCACCTGCGGGACGATGAAGTTGAACGGGGAGGGCGTCCGACCACGGGAGGCGCCGGTGACGTGCCACGCCTGCTCCTTGCCGCAGACCACGTTCCAGAGCGCGCTCGCGTAGATCGGGAACGAGACCGCGGCGAGCAGGAGCGTCTCGTACCGGAACGACCCGAGGGCGTAGAACGCGAGGAGCACCTGCGCGCCGTAGAAGCCGAGGTAGAACAGCACCCACTCGCCGGCCCCGATCGTCAGGTTCATCGGGCGCAGGTCGAAGTAGATCTCGAGCGGCGGCACGAGCAGGAGGAGCCCGGGGACGATGCCCGTCAGGTAGAAGCTCGCGGTGACGAGGTACTGCAGTCGCTGGTCCATCGTCAGCCGGTGCTTCGGGCGGAACGGGAAGTGCGTGAGCAGGATCTCGAAGCCGCCCGTGGCCCACCGGAGCTGCTGCTTGGTGAAGCCCTCGATGGTCTCCGGGGCGTCTCCGACGGCGAGGGTCATCGGGATGAAGACGGTCTTCCAGCCGCGCTCGTGGAGCATCAGGCTCGTCCAGACGTCCTCGGACTTCGAGTCGGTGTACATGCCGCCGATCTCGTCGATTGCCTCGCGGCGGAAGATGACGTTCGTCCCGACGCAGAACGCCGCGTTGAACCGGTTCCGGCCGGGCTGGATGAACCGGTAGAACACCGTCTGCATGTACCCGGCGCCCCGCGAGACGAGGTTGTGGAGGTTGCCGTACGACTGCGGGGTCTGCACGAAGGCGATCCCGTCGTCGGCGAAGAACGGCACGGTCTCGAACAGGAAGTCCGGCTTCGGCACGAAGTCCGCGTCGAAGACCGCGAAGTAATCGCCCTTGGCGAGCGTCAGCGCGTGGTTGATGTTGCCCGCCTTCGCGCCGTGCGAGGAGAGCCGACGGACGTACCGGGCGCCGAGCTCCTCGGCGAGCGCCCGCACCTCGTCGCTCCGCCCGTCGTCGAGCACCCACGTGCGGTGCTCGCCGCGCATGGCCACCGCGGCCTGCACCGTCGCGGCCACCTTGGTGAGCTCCTCGCCGTAGACGGTGATGAAGACGTCGACGTCCACCCGGCGTCCGCGCACGTGCATCGGCCAGCGGTGGGGCTGGTCGGCGGCGCCGCTGCGGGCGATGGTGTCGCGGTCGAACAGGGTGTCCTGGGTGTGGTGGAACGCGAAGTCCCGGGGGTCGGAGCCGCCGGAGAGGATCGTCCACATGGACAGGAGCGCCTGCCCCACGAGCACGCTCTCGGCGACGATCACGAGCCCGTACGGCAGGAAGTCGCCCCGGTTCGCCGGGTCGAGGAGGAACACCGCGTACGCCATCACGCCGAGCGTGGCGACGAGCACGATGAGGACCATCACGGGGCTGTGCGCCCGGCTCTCGGCACGCGGTCGGACGTAGGGCACCGGCTCGGTCTGTCGGCGGCGTCGGGCGCGCTCGCGGTCGCGCGGCGTGAGCGGGGCCGGGAGCTGGAAGTCGAAGGACTGCCGCTCGTCGGTCGCCTCTGGTGCTCGGAGCGGCGTCGGGGTACGACGAACGTCGGGTGGTGCGGACATGGCGTGGTCTCCTGTCGGGTTCGGAGAGGACTCACGCGTGGTCGAGCGCAGGCGCCGACGCATCGTGAGACGGGCGTCGGCGGCTGCGGCGACATGGATCCGGACCCTCGGGAGGTCCGGCCGGCGAGGGACTAGGGATCCTGCGCCGGCGGTGCTCGCGACCGTGGGTGCGGTCGCGGTGTGCGGTGTTTCGTGTCGTGGTGCGGTCGTGCTGTCGACGGCCCGTCGCCGTCGGTGTTGCGAGCGTAGGTCCGACGGTGGTGCTGGTTCGTGACGAACGTGTGAACAAGTCTCGGGGGCGGCGATCGTGCGGTTTCCCGCAAGCGGCCGCCCCCGACGCGACGTCAGGCCGCGGAGCGTCCCGCGGCGGGGCGTCGGCGCAGGGTGGCGTCGAGCACGGCCGGCGGCTGGTACTGCTGGTCGAGCCGTCCGACGTCGGTGCCCGGCGGGACGATCGCGTCGATGCGGTCGAGGACCTCGTCGGGGAGCACCACGTCGGCGCCGGCGAGCAGGTCGTCGAGCTGCTCCACGGAGCGCGGGCCGATGAGGGCGCTCGTGACGCCGGGGTGCGCGATCGCGAAGGCCATCGCGAGGTGGGTCATCCGGATGCCGGTCTCCTCGGACAGTGCGACCACCTGTTCCACGGCGTCGATCCGTCGCTCGTCGCGGTTGTGCCGGAACATCGTCGCGCGGGCGAGGTCGGTGTCCTGCCCCTTCCGGAAGCGGCCGGTCAGCATGCCGCCGGCGAGGGGACTCCACACGAGGGACCCCATGCCGTACCGCTGGACGACCGGGAGGACCTCGCGCTCGATGCCGCGGTTGAGGATCGAGTACGTCGGCTGCTCCGTCCGGAAGCGCTCGAGCCCGCGGCGCTCCGACGTCCACTGCGCCTCGACCTGCATCGACGCGGGGAAGTCCGAGCTGCCGATCGCCCGGACCTTGCCACTGCGGATCAGGTCGGTCAGGGCGGACAGGGTCTCCTCGAGGTCGACCGTGTCGTCGGGTCGGTGCGCCTGGTACAGGTCGATGTGGTCGGTCCGGAGGCGCCGCAGCGACCCCTCGACGGCCTGCGTGATCCACCGGCGGGAGTTGCCGCGCCGGTTCGGGTCGTCGCCCATCGGGCCGTTGAACTTGGTGGCGATGACGACGTCGTCCCGGCGGCCGGCGAGCGCCTTGCCGAGCAGTTCCTCGGAGCCGCCCTGCGAGTAGCGGTCGGCGGTGTCGATGACGTTGATGCCCGCGTCGAGTGCGCGGTGGACGATGCGGATCGAGTCCTGCTCGTCGCCGTTGCCGATGCTGCCGTCGGTGCCGAGCATCATGGCGCCGAGGGCGAAGGGGCTGACCTGGATGCCGGTGCGGCCGAGGGTGCGGTACTGCATGTGCGGTTCCTCCTGTCGATGGCGTTCCGGGTGTCGGTGCCGTATCGTGGCCCGAAGTGGAACGCTCTTCCGGAACTATACGGAACGGCTTTCCGTTTAAGCAAGAGGAGGATTCCGTGCGCGCCGACGCCCGACGCAATGCCGACGCCCTGACCGACGCCGCCAAGGCCGTCTTCGCGACCGACGGGGTGGACGCCCCCGCGAAGCTGATCGCGGACCGGGCCGGGGTCGGCGTCGGCACGCTGTACCGGCGGTTCCCGCAGCGCTCGGACCTCGTCGTCGCGGTGTTCCAGCGGGCGGTCGAGTCGACGGCGGCCGCCGCGGACGAGCTCGCCGCCGCGCACGCTCCCGACGAGGCGCTCGCCCTGTGGCTGCAACGGTTCACCGAGTTCGTCGCGACGAAGCGCGGGCTCGCCGCCGCCCTGCACTCGGGCGACCCGGCGTTCGAGGCGCTGCCGGACTACTTCCTCGCGCGGCTCGGTGGCGCCCTCGGTGGGCTCCTCGACGCCGCGGCGGCCGCGGGGACGATCCGCCCCGACGTCGACGCGCAGCAGCTCCTGCACGCCGTGGCCGACCTGTGCCACGGGGCTCCGACGATCGAGCAGAGCCAGCTGCTCGTCGGGCTGCTCGTGGACGGGCTCCGCTACCGCGCGACGGCCTGACCGGCGGGGTGGAGCCGCTCGGCCGCGGTCGCCCGGACAGCCTCGGTCACGCGCTCGAGCAGCGGTGAGGCCAGGTTCCAGCGCTGCCACCAGAGCGCCACGTCCGCCCGACGCCCGGGAGTGAGCTCGACGAGGTCGCCCCGGTCGAGGGCATCGAGGCACTGGGCCTCCGGCAGCATCCCCCAGCCGAAGCCGAGCGACACCGCACGGGCGAAGTCCGCCGAGGTCGGGACGAAGTGCCGCGGCCCGGACGGTGCGTGGCCGAGCACCCGCCGCAGGTACCCCTGCTGCAGGTCGTCGTCGCGGTCGTAGTCCACGAGGGGCACCCGGTCGAGGAGCCGTGTCATCCGCTGCTCGCTGTCGACACCCGGCAGGTACCGGGCGACGAACGACGGGGAGGCGACGGCCCGGTACCGGTCGATCCCCAGCGGCACCGAGGAGCACCCCTGCACCGGCTCGGCCTCGGCCGTGACCGCCGCCATCACCGTGCCCGCGCGGAGGAGTTCGGCGGTGCGGTCCTGGTCCTCGCGGTGGAGGTCGAACACGACCTCGGTGTCGGCACGCACGAGGGCGAGCGCGTCGAGGAACCAGGTGCCCAGCGAGTCGGCGTTCACCGCGAGCGGGATCGACGGGACGACCGAGTCGCCGCCGCCGAGCGCCCGGGTGGTCTCCTCGTCGAGCAACCGGGCCTGTCGTGCGTGACGGAGGACGACCTCGCCGTCGGGGGTCGGGCGGACCGGCGTCGTCCGCTGCAGGAGCACCCGGCCCACCTGCTGCTCCATCGACTTGATGCGCTGCGACACCGCCGACGGCGTGATCGACAGCGCTCTGGCCGCGGCGTCGAGCGTCCCGTGGTCGACCGCGGCGAGCAGGGTCTCGAGGTGTTCGCGCTGCAGTCGTGGCATGCAGCTGAGCTTACGCAGCATCAGGAACGTGAGCTGTTCTGCACGTGGCCGCGGCCGTACGGTCGGACCGTGACCACACTCCTCCCCCTGCTCGCCGGCCTCGGTACCGGGCTCGCGCTCATCGTGGCGATCGGTGTGCAGAACACGTACCTGCTCCGGCTCGCGGTGACCTCGTCGGTACGGGTCGTCGCAGCGGCGGTGGTGGTCTGCGCGCTCTCGGATGCCGTGCTGATCCTCGCGGGGGTGCTCGGCGTCGGGGTCGTGGTCGAGCGGTTCCCGGTGGCGCTCGTGGTGATCCGCTTCGTCGGTGCGGCGTTCCTGGTGACCTACGGGGTGCTCGCGGCTCGGCGGGCGCTGTGGCCGTCCGGCGCGGCGATGCGGGTGGAGTCGGCGGCGGCGGACGACAGCGTGCCGGTGGCGACCGCGGCGGTGGGACCGGCCACCCCGGCGACGGTGGGTGCGGGGCGGACGCGAACCGCGCCTCCAGTGCCAGGACGGACCGACCGCGCCGTCACCCTGCGGACGGCCGTCGTGACGATGCTCCTGTTCACGTGGGCCAACCCGCACGTCTACCTGGACACGCTCGTGTTCCTCGGGTCCGTCGCGAACCAGCAGGGGCCGGCGGAGCGGTGGTGGTGGACGGTGGGGGCGGTCCTCGCGAGTTGCCTGTGGTTCGGCGCGCTCGGGTTCGGCGGACGGCTGCTGCGACCGTTGTTCGCGAAGCCGCTGACGTGGCGCGTCTTCGACGGGCTCGTCGCGCTCGTCATGCTCGGGTTCGGCGCGGCGCTCGCACTGGGCGCCTGACGCGGCGCGCGGCGGGTGGCCGCGCCCACGACCGCGTGGAACCACGTTTCCGACACGAAACCAGCCCCCGCGCGTGGTTCGGTGTCGGAAACGTGGTTCGACCCGCCCGCCAGCGCCAGCGCCAGCGCCAGAGCGCGCGCACGCCCTACTGCAGGCCCTTGCCCACCCGGCTGTTGCGACGGCTGTACCCGAAGTAGATCGCGAACCCGACCACGAGCCAGATGACGAACCGGAGCCACGTCTCGACCTCGAGGTTCAACATCAACCAGAAGCACAGCACCGCCGAGACGATCGGCAGCACCGGCGACCACGGCACCCGGAAGGCACGCGGCGCGTCCGGCCGCGAACGACGGAGCACGATGATCCCGATCGACACGAGAACGAACGCGGACAGGGTGCCGATGTTGATCATGCCCTCGAGCTTGTCGACCGCGGTGAAGCCGGCGAGCAGCGCGACGACGACACCCGCGACGACCTGCACGCGCACCGGCGTCTGCGTCTTCTCGTTCGTCTTCGAGAACCAGCGCGGCAGCAGGCCGTCACGGCTCATCGCGAAGACGATGCGGGACAGGCCGAGCAGCAGCACCATGACGACCGTGGTCAGACCGATCAGGGAGCCGATCGCGATGATGCCGGCGGCCCACGGCAGCCCGACGATGTCGAAGGCCGATGCCAGCGACGGCGTCTTCTCCTCGGCCAGGCGCTGGTACGACACCATGCCCGTGATGACGACGCTGACGCCGACGTAGAGCAGCGTCACGATGCCGAGGCCGATGAAGATGCCGCGCGGCAGGGTCTTCTGCGGGTTCTCGGTCTCCTCGGCGCTGGTCGCGACGACGTCGAAGCCGATGAACGCGAAGAACACGAGGGAGGCCGCGGCGAGCAGGCCGAAGACGCCGTACTGGGCGGGCTCCGAGCCGGTGAACCAGGACACGAGCGACTGGGTCCAGACGCTCCCCTCCGAGCCGCGGGCGGGCGACGCCGGCGGGATGAAGGGGGTGAAGTTCGCGGCCTTGACGAAGAACGCACCGGCGACGATGACGAACACGACGATGGCGACCTTGATGACCGTGATGACGGCCGAGACCCGCGACGACAGGCGGGTGCCGAACGCGAGCAGCACCGTGAAGATGCCGACGATCAGGACCGGGCCCCAGGTGAACGGGATCGGCCCGAGCTGGATCGTGCTCGGCAGGTCGACGCCGAACACCTCGAACGCGGTGCTGAGGTAGATGCCCCAGTACTTCGCGATGACGGCGCTGGCGGTGAGGGTCTCGAGGATGAGGTCCCACCCGACGATCCAGGCGAGCAGCTCGCCCATCGTGGCGTAGGTGAACGTGTACGCGGAGCCGGCGACGGGGATCGTCGAGGCGAACTCGGCGTAGCACATGATCGCGAGGCCGCAGGTGACGGCGGCGAGCAGGAACGAGATGATGACGCCGGGTCCGGCGAAGTTCGCGGCGGCGTTCGCACCGACCGAGAAGATGCCGGCGCCGACGGCGACCGCGATCCCCATCGCGGCGATGTCGAACGTCTTCAGGGAGCGTTTCAGGGACCGGCCCTGCTCCTCGGAGTCGGCCAGTGAGGCCTCGATCGACTTGATGCGGAGCTTCTGTGCCATGGGGTGGATCCCGTCATCGGCTGGCGGCGGACCCCGCGACATTACTGGTGTACCACCCCGACACGCAAACACCGCGGACGGGCGTGGCCCGGCAGCGCGGCCTGCGACAGCGCGTGGTCCGGGGCCCGGGAGGCGCGGCTCGGCTCAGACAGACCGGCGCCAGTCCGACAGGAACCGCGCTCCGGCGTCGTCGTGGATCACGCCGTCGGGTGCCGTGAGCACCGGGTAGGGCGTCGCCGGGACCCCGTCGGACGGGCGGACGTCGACGTGCGCCACCTCGTGGCCGTTCGCGTGCAGCCAGTCCGCCATCGCGTAGTCGCTCCGGGAGTCGCCCATCGTCCGCCACGCCAGGGGCAGCTCGCCGTCCTGCGCGAGGAGCTCGAGCGACCGCTCCGCGCCCATGTCCTTGCCGCTGCGGTCGGACTCGACGTCGGTCGAGATGATCGTCGGGTCGATGCGCCACTGCACGGCACCGTCCGCGTCGGGGCGGACGTCGTCGAGCCGGCGGACCCCGAGCCCGCGACGCTGGAGTGCGGCCATGGCCTTCGCGTCGAACTCCGGCTGGCGGGCGAGGTACGTCGCGTTCGGCACCTCGACGCGCTGCTCGATCGAGACCATCGCGCGCTTCGTCTCGTCGAAGAAGACCAGGTCGGCGTACTCGTCGCGGACGAGCTCGCGCATCTCGTCGGCGTAGTCCCGCGGCAGCGCCAGGTCCTCGGCGACGGTCAGCTCGCCCATGCCGCCCTCGTACTGCGGGCCGATCGAGCACCAGACGGCGCCCTTCTCGCACACGGCGTGCACCCGGCCGCCCGCCGCGAGACCGCCGGCGAGCAGGGGTCCGACGACCTCCTGCCGGATGAAGGCGTCGCTCCGCCCCGTGTTGAACACGACGGGGATCCCCTCGGCCGCGAGCGCGACGAGGTCCTCGATGATGCTCGGGATCGCGATGGTGCGCGAGACGGGGCTGGCGATGGGCCCGTCGACGTCGAGCAGGAGTCCGAGGCGAGGTGCGTTCACGACGACCATCCTTGCAGCCCCGGTGGTCAGCGCCGTGCGGCCGTCCGCGCGGTGAAGCGGTCGAGCAGCTGGCCGAGGGCCTCGGGTGCGGGCACGTGTCCCTGCCCCGGTACCTCGGCGTACTCCGACCCCGGGACGGCCTCGACGACCGCCCGGGCCGCCTGCCGCATCCACTCGAGGCCGTCGCCGCCGGCCGCGACGAGGACGGGCACGCCCACGGCTGCGGCCACCCGCTCGGGGATCGCGAGACCGTTGAGGACCCGGACGTCACGGCTCAACACGTGCGCGTCGACGACGAGGGATCGCCACAACGCACCCTTCAGCCGGAGTGCGGTGATCTGGCCCATGGGGACGCCGAGAACGTGCGCGAGGAACGCGCGGACGGCCTGGGCGCGACGTCCGACCGCGACGTGCTCGTCGAGGACGTCCGCGAAGACGACGTCGTCGGCGTGCGGATCGACGGTGGCGCGGTATGGCGGTTCCCAGAGCACGGCGGCGTCGAGTCGGACGCCGCCCGCGAGGCCGTGCAGCACCACGCCCGCGCCCACGCAGAGGCCGACCGCCGTGACGGGACCCTCGACGTCGGCGACGACGGCCGCGAGGTCCTCGACCTCTCGCTCGATCGCCCACGGGTCGGTGTCGCCGCTCGCGCCGCGGCCGCGTCGGTCGTAGGTGATGACCCGGTAGCGGTCCTGCAGGGCCGCGGTCAGGCCGGTGACGAACGGGGTGCCGTGGTGGTCGAACGCCCCGCCGACGACGACGAGCGCGGGGCCGGTCCCGGCGTCGGACACGGCGAGCACCGTGCCGTCCGCGGAGACGACCGTGCGGTCGACGTGCTGGTCCATGGGGTCCTCGAAGGTGGGTCGACCGCGGTGCGCCGCTGGCGCGCGTGGGGTCCTTCGGGTCTGGTCCTTGGCGGGTCGGTTGTGTCGAGCATGACAGCCCCGTGCCCCCGCGTCGACACCCGCAACCAGGGGGAGAACACCGGTCCGGCCGCTCTCGACTCAGACCAGTGCCGTCGTCCCCACCGACTCCCGCTCGAGCAGGGACCGCTTCACGTCGAGCCCCCACGCGAAGCCGCCGAGCGTGCCGTCGGTCCGCAGCACACGGTGGCACGGCACGAACAGCGCCGGGGCGTTCCGCGCACACACGCTCGCCGCGGCCCGGACGGCGTCGGGTCGCCCCATCGCCGCGGCGAACCCGGTGTAGGTCAACGTCCCGCCGGCGGGGATCAGTCGGAGCTGCCGCCAGCCCTCGGCGAAGAGCTCGGTGCCGAACTGACGCACCGGCACCTGCATCGCGTGCTCGACCTCGCCCGCGTAGAACGCGTCGACGGCGTCCGCCGAGGCCACCCGCCCGTCCACCACGCGTTCCGGCCGGTGCCGGTCGGCGAGGCGCGCGAGGATGCGCTCCGCGTCGTCCGTCCAGCCCGAGGCGAGGACACGGCCCTCGGTGTCCTCGAGCACGGTGAAGGGGCCGTCGGGGGTGTCCAGCGTCTGGATCGTCGCATCGGTCATCGTTCGTCCTTCCGGGCGGCCGGAGCCGCGGTCGTGTGGGTCGCACCGGTCGTCGCCGTCGCGCGGTCGATGATCGGTCGCCAGCAGTGCATCGTGAGGTAGCTCCGCCACGGCGCCACCTGCTCCGACCATAGGGAGAGCTCGCGCGCCGAACCGGGCAGACCGAGTTCCTGTGCACCGTTGCGCACGGCGAGGTCGCTGTGGAGGAAGACGTCCGGGTGGTGGCGGACCCGGAGCGCCACGTAGTCGGCGGTCCAGGGCCCGATGCCCTTCACCGCGAGGAGTCCGGCGCGCAGCTCGTCGAGCGACTGCCCGCCGTCGACCACGAGCGACCCGTCGGCGAGCGCGGCGGCCACCCGGAGGATCGTGTCGACGCGGGCAGCCGGGCCACGGAGCACCTCGTGCCCGCGGGCCGCGATGACGGCGGCGGACGGGAACAGCAGGCCGCCCGGCGCGATCGCGGACGGCACGGGCGCACCGAGCGCCGCGACCAACCGTGTCTGCGCCGTCCGGGCCGCCGCGACGGACACCTGCTGGCCGATGAGGGTCCGGAACACGATCTCGTGCGGGTCCACGGCGCCGGGCAGCCGGATGCCGGGGACCCGGGCGACGGCGTCGGCCAGCTGGGGCACCGCGCCGAGCACGGCGTCGACGGCTTCCGGATCGGCGTCGAGGTCGAAGTACGAGCGCACCCGCGCCACGAGCGTCGGGAGGTCGGAGAGGTCCGTGACCCGCACGCGCAGGTCGATCCCGGTCCCCCGCCCGGCCACCCCGGGGACGGCGGCCGAGGCGCTGAACCAGGCCGCGCCTCCTGGCAGGTCGAGCACCCGTCCGTACGACGTGACCCGCCCGGTGTCGTCGACCTCCACCTGCTCCGTGCCCGCCAGGGCGTGCAGCGCGTGCCAGTCGAGGAGCCCCTGCGCGTCGAACGGCGCGCGCGCCGGCAGGTGCACGTGCAGCGCTCCGTCCGCGACCGGTCGGAGCGTACGGCGTGCGCGGAGCTCGGTCGGCGTGACCGCGAAGACCTCGCGCACGGTCTCGTTGAACTGGCGGACGCTCGCGAACCCGGCGGCGAACGCGACGTCCGCGACGGGCAGGTCGGACGAGGTGAGCAGCGTCCGCGCGGTCTGCGCGCGGTGCGCCCGGCTGAGCGCCTTGGGCCCGGCACCGAGCTCGGCGGTCATGATGCGGTTGAGCTGCCGCTCGGAGTACCCGACGCGGGCGGCGAGGCCGGGCACGCCGTCGCGTTCGACGACGCCGTCGAGGACGAGGCGCATGGCGCGTCCGGCGACGTCCTCGCGGAGGTCCCACTCGGGGCTGCCCGGTGTCGCCTCGGGCAGGCAGCGCTTGCAGGCGCGGAAGCCGGCGAGGTGCGCGGCGGCACTGGTGCGGTAGAAGGTGACGCCGGACTCCCGGGGCGTCCGGGCCGGGCACGAGGGGCGGCAGTAGATGCCGGTGGAGTGCACGGCGGTGACGAACTGCCCGTCGAACCGGGCATCGCGGGAGGCGACGACCCGGTAGCGCTCGGCGTGCAGTGCGTCTGGTGCGGTGGACATGCCCACAGCCTGACACGGCTCACCGACATCGACTGGCGGAAATCAGACAGGGCAGCGGACGTCCGTCAGTGCGGGAACGGCGGCCTGGAGGCGCGGCTAGCGTGGGGTGGGTGACCGACGTGGACGACGTGGCCGGCTCCGGCGACCTGCCCTGCCGGACCGACGTCGAGATCGCGCTGCTGCTGGTGTCCCGGCGGCACCGGTACGAGGGGCGACCGGCGGACGGGGCGCTGCCCGCCGTGGACGGCGAGCCGGACGACCTGCGCGAGCGCGTCGAGCTGCGCGCGGGCCTCGGGATCGTCGGCGACCGGTACTTCGCGTCGCGGGCGCACGTGCACGCCTCGGTGACCGTGATCGGTCTCGAGGGGCTCGACGCCGTCGCCGCCGAACTCGGTGCGGCCGTCGACCCGGTCGCGACCCGGCGGAACGTGTTCCTCCGCGGGGTGGACGTCGAGGCGCTCCGGGGCCAGCCGTTCGCCCTGCAGAGCACGGGTCACGAGCCGGTGCTCTTCCGCGGATACCGGCCGGCGAACCCGTGCGCCTGGATGGACCACGAGGTTGCCCCGGGGGCGTTCCGGGCGATGCGCGGACGGGGCGGGGTGCGGTGCGACCCGGAGTCCGACGGCGTCCTCGCCCTCGGTCCCGCGGTGCTCCGCACGGCCCGCCCCGTCGCGCTCCCCTGACGCGCGGCGGACGGCACCCCCGTGCGGCGAGACTCGGCTCCGCGGACACGTTCGCGGCGTCGGCGCCCGCGAAGTGTCCGCCGAGCCGAGACTCGGCCCAGCCAGCTAGGCGGTCAGTGCGGACTCGATCGCGTCGACGAACGCCGGCAGGTCGTCCGGGTTCCGCGAGGTGATGAGCCCGCCGTCGACCTGGACCTCCTGGTCGACCCACTCGGCCCCGGCGTTCCGCACGTCGGTCTGCAGCGACGGGAACGACGTGATCGTCTTCCCCGACACGACACCGGCCTCGATGAGGGTCCATGGCCCGTGGCAGATCGCGGCGACGGGCTTGCCGGCCTCCGCGAATGCCTGCACGAGGGAGACCGCCTGCTGGTCGGTGCGGAGGGTGTCGGCGTTGATCGTGCCCCCGGGGACGACGAGCGCGTCGAACGAGCCGGCGTTGACACCGGCGATGGTGGTGTCCGGGTCGACGTTCTTGCCCGGGTCCTTGTCGCCGACGAGGGTCGCGATCGCCCCGGTCTCCTGCGCCGCCACCGTCACGGTCGCGCCGCGCTCGCGGAGCTGGTCGATCGGGACGAGGATCTCGTCCTGCTCCACACCGTAGTTCGTCGCGATGACGAGGATCTTCTTGCCGTCGAGTGCTGCCATGGTCGTTCCTTCCGCGGCCCGGTCGTTCCGGCCGCACGACCAGCGTCGTCGGGGAGCGCTGGAAGCGTCCGCAGGTGGACAGCCGTGGGCGGCGGTCGGGTCAGCCGCGGATGCGGAAGGCCGTTCCCTCGCGCTCCACGGAGATGCCGTCGTAGCCGCCCACCCGGTACAGCCCCGCGGTGACGTCGGCCTCGAGCGTCCCCACGACGACCGTGGTCGCCCCGGAGGCGATGGCGGCCTCGAGCCCGGCGGGTGCGTCCTCGAACGCGACACAGTCGGCGGCGTCGACACCGAGCAGCGCCGCACCGCGCAGGTAGCCGTCCGGATGCGGCTTGCCGTGCTCGACGTCCTCGGAGGCGACGAGCGCCTCGGGCACGTGCACCCCGGCGGCCTGCATCCGCTCCACCGCGAGGTCGCGGGGCGCACTCGTGACGATCGCGACCGGCACCCCGGCGTCGACCAGGCGGGACACGAATGCCCCGGCGCCCGGGACCTCCGAGATGCCCTCGGTGCTCTCGCGCTCCTCGGCGACGAGCCCGGCGGCGATCCGCAGCTGCTCGTCGTGGTCGAGGTCGGGCAGGAAGCGCTGGATCGTGCTGATCGCCTGGCGGCCGTGCGAGAAGGCGAGGATCTCCGCGGGGTCGATGCCGTGCTCGACGCCGAACCGGGTCCAGGTCGCCTCGACCACCGCGGTCGAGTCGACGAGCGTCCCGTCCATGTCGAAGAGGACCCCGGACGCCACGATGTCGATCACGCGCCCGACCCTAGCGTGCCGCCCCGGTCACTCGCCGGGGTCCGGCGCGCGGTGCCGGTCACTCGCCGGGGTCCGGCGCGTGGTGCCGGTCACTCGCCGGGGTCCGGCGCCCGCACGTACCGGGTGAGCAGCACACCGTCACGCCCGAGGAGCACGTGGGCCGGCCGGAAGCGCCGGAGGTCGGGCGAACCGCCGCGGGTGATGCGCGGGCCGGCACCACCCTCGAGCGACGGGTCGACCGTCAGCGTGAGTTCGTCCACGAGGTCCGCCGCCACGAGCGCCCCGAAGAACGTCGGTCCGCCCTCGCAGTGCACCGTGCCGAGGCCGCGCGTCACCAGGGCGTCCCGCAGGGCGACGGGGTCGACCGTGTCCGGGTCGTCGTCGGAGCTGCACGGCACGACGTCCGCGACCGCCGCGAGCGCCGCGGCTCGGGGCGACGACGCTGCGGTCGTCGAGGTGAGGACGATCGGACGCACCGGCGCCTCGGTGAACACCCGGGACGCCGGGTCGAGGGACAGCGAGCCCGAGACGATCGCGAACACCGGGTGGTCGGGCAGCCCGTGTGCCCGCCGCCAGGCCACGTCGGCGTCGTGCAGCACCATCGGCCCGTAGCCCTCGTCACGGACGGTCCCGGCGGCGACCAGCACCGCGTCGGCCACCCGGCGCAGCAGGTCGAACACGCGCAGGTCGTCCGGCCCGCCGAGCGATCCCGAGACCCCGTCACCCGCAGCCGTCGCCGAGCCGTCGAGCGTCGTCACGAAGTTCACCCGCAGCCAGGGTGCGACCGCCCCCGCCGTGTACAGCGCGAGCAGCTCGTCGTCGGACAGGTCGGCGATCGACGGCGGGAGGACGCTCACGTGTTGTGCCGCGCTTCCACCGGTGCCCGCCAGCCGAGCGTCGCCTCGACCATGCGCATCGCGTCCACGCTCTCGGCGACGTCGTGCATCCGGACGATCCGCGCGCCGAGCATCGCGCTCACGGTCGCGACCGCCAACGACCCGGCCAGTCGCTCACCGCGGGGACGCCCGAGGGACTCCCCCACGAAGTCCTTGTTCGAGACCGCCGCGAGCACCGGGTAGCCGAGCGCGACCACCTCGGGCAGGCGTCGGGTGAGCTCGAGCGTGTGCACCGTGTTCTTGTTGAGGTCGTGCCCCGGGTCGACGATGATCCGCGACTCCGGGATGCCGGCCGCGAGGGCCCGGTCGACCCGCTCGCGCAGGAACCCGACGACCTCGGTCGTCACGTCGCCGTACTGCGGCGGGGCCGGCAGCGGACGACGGGGCTCCGCCAGCGAGTGCGTGATCACGATCGTCGCGTCGGAGTCCGCCACGACGGCCGCCATCCGAGGGTCGGACAGCCCGGTCGTGTCGTTCACCACGCTCGCACCGGCCTCGATCGCCGCCGCGGCGACCTCGGGCCGGAAAGTGTCGACGCTGATCGTCACGTCGGACTCCTGCGCGAGCTGCCGGACGACGGGCACGACGCGGTCGATCTCGTCGGCCGCGGGCAGCTCCGGCCCCGGCGCGAACTTCACGCCGCCGATGTCGACCCAGTCCGCGCCCTGCTCGGCCGCGTGCACGGCGGCCTCGACGGCACGGTCGAGTGCGAAGGTCGCGCCGCGGTCGTGGAACGAGTCGGGCGTGCGGTTCACGATCGCCATGACGGCGATGCGGTGGTCGAAGTCGACGGTCCGGCGGCCGATGGTGCGCACGGGCTCGCGCAGGTCGGGGACGACCCACCCGGGTGCGGTGGCAGCAGGGCCCTGGCGCGCCCCGCCTCGCTCGGTCGTCACGCGTCCGCCCCGCGGCCGGCTCCGACGTCCGCGCCTGCACCTGCACCGATCAGGGCGATCGCCTCGGCCCGTCCGGCGGCCTCCGCCAGGGTGCCGGTCGCCGCCACGGTCACGGTCGTCGACCCGGTCTGCCGCTCCCCACGGGTCGTCACGCACTGGTGCTGCGCGTCGAGGACCACGAGGACGCCGGCTGCCCCGAGCCCCTCGGCGATGGTCGCCGCGACCTGCTCGCCGAGCCGCTCCTGCAGCTGCGGACGGGAGGCCACCGCGTCGAGCACGCGCGACAGCGTGCCGAGGCCGATGAGCCGGTCCCCCGGCGCGTACGCGAGGTGCGCCACACCGAGGAACGGGAGCAGGTGGTGCTCGCACACGGACCGGAACTTCACGTCGCGCACGATGACGAGCTGCCCGCGGTCGCCCGGTTCGGCGTGGACCGTGCCGTCGCGGGCGATCGCCACCGCGTCCGTCCCGATGCCGGAGAAGAACTCGGCGTACGACTCGGCCACACGAGCGGGTGTGCGGGCGAGCTCCGCGCGGTCGGGATCCTCGCCGATCGCGAGCAGGAGCTCCCGCACGGCGGACTCGATGCGCGCACGGTCCAGACGTTGGTTCACCCGTCCATCCAACACCAGCCCTGGCCGCAGAACGCGACCGGCCACCGGGCGTGACGTACCCCGTCGAGGCGAGCCGCGCCTCCAGGAAATCCCCTGGAAGGAAGCTGTGACGTGCCGGAAACCCAGCGCCCTTTAAGCTTGTTCGGTGAGCGCCCCGCAGACCGACACCACGCCCCGGAACCGCTTCGCGACCGGCCTCGACCGCTTCTTCTCCATCACGCACCGCGGATCGACGATCCCCCGCGAGATCCGGGGCGGCCTCGTCTCCTTCGTGACGATGGCCTACATCGTCATCCTCAACCCGCTCATCCTCGGCGGGTTCAGCCAGGACCAGGCACCGCAGGACGTCCTCGGCGGCTGGCTGCAGAACGCCCAGGTCGCCGCGGCCACCGGACTCGTCGCCGGGCTCATGACGATCGCGATGGGCCTCATCGCGAACCTGCCGTTCGGCATCGCCGCGGGGCTCGGGATCAACTCGTTCCTCGCCGTCAGCGTCGTGCACCAGGTCACCTGGGCCGAGGCGATGGGCCTCGTCGTCATCAACGGCGTCGTGATCGTGATCCTGGCGTTGACGGGCATCCGGACGATGATCTTCACGGCCGTGCCCGCGCAGCTCAAGGCGGCCATCACCGTCGGCATCGGCCTGTTCATCGCGTTCATCGGCCTGGTCGACTCCGGGTTCGTCCGCACCACGAAGAACGCCTCCCCGCCGCTGCAGCTCGGCGAGGACGGCTCCATCGCAGCACTGCCGACCATCGTCTTCCTGATCGGCCTCGTCATCATCGGCACGCTGATGGCCCGCAAGGTCCGGGGTGCCCTGCTCATCGGCATCGTGGCGACCACGGTCATCGCGATCATCCTGCAGGCGATCTTCAAGGTACCGACCTCGGTCGACTCGCCCACCGGCTGGAACCTCAACGCGCCGGGGCTGCCCTCCGCGCTGTTCGCCGTGCCCGACCTGTCGCTCGTCGGCCACGCGGACGTCTTCGGCGCCTTCACCCGCATCGGCCCCATCGCCGCGTCGATGCTCGTCTTCACCCTCGTCTTCACGAACTTCTTCGACGCCATGGGCACGATGACCGGCCTCGCGAAGGCCGCCGGTGTCGCGAACCCCGACGGCACCTTCCCGCGCCTGAAGTCGGCGCTCGTCGTCGAGGGTGCCGGTGCCATCGCCGGTGGTGGCGCCTCGGTGTCGTCGAACACCGTGTTCATCGACTCCGCCGCCGGCATCGGTGAGGGCGCCCGGACCGGCATGGCCTCCGTCGTCACCGGCCTGCTGTTCCTGGCGTCGATGTTCCTCACGCCGCTCACGCAGGTCGTGCCGCTCGAGGTCGCAGCCGCCGGGCTCGTGGTCGTCGGTGCGCTCATGGTGGCGCAGGTGAAGGACATCGACTGGACCGACTTCGGGGCGGCGCTGCCGGCGTTCCTGACGATCGTGATCATGCCGCTGACCTACTCGATCGCGAACGGCATCGGTGCAGGGTTCATCAGCTGGGTGCTCATCAAGCTGCTGTCCGGTCGTGGCCGTCAGGTGTCGTGGCTGCTGTACGTCGTGGCGGCGGGCTTCCTGCTGTACTTCGCGCGGGGGCCGCTCGAGGTGCTGCTCGGCGTCGGCTGAGGCGGGCGCGGGCGCGGACGCGCTGCGCGGCGCGCTTGCGTTCGCTCGCTGCGTTCGCGTTTCGCACAACGAAAGTCGCCCCGAACCACGGACAGTCGTGGTTCGGGGCGACTTGCGTTGTGCGCGGGCACCGGGCCCGGGAGGCGCGGCCTCAGTCCGCCAGGTCGGCCGGCGTCGCCTCGTGGTGGCGTCGGCCCCGGGAGCGCCGGTCCTCCTTCATGCCCGCCTCGAACAGGTGCTTCCGTCCCCGCACGAGCTCGTCCCGCGCGGTCCGTTCGAGCTCCTTCGCGAGCGCGTAGTACCCGTCGTCGTAGTCCTCGACGACCTGGAACGTCCACCGGCCGGCGATGACGTTGCGTCCGACGAGCTCCGAGTCGATGCGGTCCGCCAGCTCGGTGTGGCCCGCGTCCCGGAGCTGCTCCACGGCCTCGCCGAGGTTCAGGTCCGCCATCCCGGTCAGCCGGTGGAAGCCGTAGAGCAGTCCGCGGGCGTGCTCGATCACCTCGACCGCTGCCGACAGGGTGCCGAGCGCCTCGACCGTGGCGTCCGAGACCCCCTCGGGCACGCGGTGCTGCTCGTCGGGGCCCTGTGCGTCGTCGTGTGGTGCGTCGTTCGTCATGGGTCCCGTCTACCGGACCGCTGCTCCCACCGCTCCGAGGTGCCGGGGGTCGGCCGGGGGCGGTACGGTTCGGGCATGACCAGGTGGGTCGCGCTGCTGCGCGGGGTGAACGTCAACGGGATCACGATCAGGAGCGCCGAACTCGCGGCGTTGTTCCGGGAACGCGGGTACCAGGACGTCCGGACCGTCCTCGCCTCCGGGAACGTGGTGTTCGGCTCGGACGGCACGGCCGCCGCCCTGAAGACCGACATCGAGCAGTCGCTCCGGGACCGCTTCGGCTACGACGCCTGGATCGTGCTCGTCCCCCACGACGAGCTCGCCGCCGTCGTGGACGGCTTCCCGTTCCCCGCCGCCGAGGACCGCCACGACTACGTCGTGTTCGGCTCCGACGAGGACGCCCTCGACGACCTGCTGGCCGACCTCGAGGTCGACGAGTCCGTCGAGCGCGTTGCCCGGGGTGCGGGAGTCGTCTACTGGTCGTGCCCGAAGGGGTCGAGCACGGACACGGTGTTCGCCAAGCGGGCCGGTGCCGCACGCTTCAAGCGGACGACGACGACCCGCAACGCGAAAACGCTCCGGAAGCTCCTGTGAGCCGGGGTGGTCTGCACCACGTCGAACTGCGCACCGCCGACCTCGACGCGTCCGGTCCCGCGTGGGACTGGCTCCTGACCGAGCTCGGCCACGAGCCCTTCCAGCGCTGGCCCGACGGGCGGAGCTGGCGGCTCGGCGACCTGTACGTCGTGCTCGAGACCGCTCCGCTGCCGGGCGAGCACGATCGACGACGCCCGGGCCTGAGCCACCTCGCGTTCCACGCCGGTGGCACCGACGACGTGGCCCGGATCTGGGCGGCCGCGCCCGCGCACGGATGGCGACGCCTCTACGAGGACCGCCATCCGCACGCCGGCGGGCCGGACCACCACGCGGCGTTCCTCGAGGACGCCGAACGGTTCAAGGTCGAACTCGTCGCCGACTGAGCGGCGACGACCGGCCGCGGACGTCCACGGTCAGGACTGCGGCGGCTGCCCGTTGCTCGCGGTGGTGCCACCGTCGACCGGCAGGATCGCCCCGGTGATGAACGACGCCGCGTCACTCGCCAGGAACAGCACGGCCGCCGCGACCTCGTGCGCACGACCCGCGCGGCCGAGGGCGATCCGCTCCTCGAACTTCTCCTGCAGCTCCTCGTCCTCCGCCTGGTCCTGCGTGAGGTCCGTCCACACGAGCCCCGGCGCCACGGCGTTCACGCGGACGCCGAACTGCCCGTTGTCGAGCGCGGCGGCCTTGGTGAAGTTCGAGACCCCGCCCTTCGCCGCGTTGTAGGGGCTCATCCGCCAGTCCGCGTCCTCGCCGGACACCGACGAGGTGTTCACGATCGACCCCTTCGTGGCCCGGAGGAACGGCAGCGCCGCGCGCGTGCCGTAGAACACGCTGGAGAGGTCCGTCTCGATCACGCGGTGCCACTCGTCCGGCGTGATGTCCGTGATGTCGCCGGAGCTGAAGGTGCCGGCGTTGTTCACGAGCACGTCGATGCGGTCGAACCGCTCGATGGCCGTGTCGACGACCCCCTGCCAGTCGGCCGGGCTCGCGACGTCCGCGTGGAGCGCCACGACCCGGTCGCCCGGCAGACTGTCGCCGACCGCTCGCACCTTCTCGTCGACGCTGTCGGTCAGGACGACGGACGCGCCCTCGTCGACGAACGCCCGCGCCGTCGCCTCGCCGATGCCGGACCCGGCACCCGTGACGATCGCCACCCTGCCCTCGAACCGGTTGCCCATGGTGTCTCCTCTCGTTGCACGATCCGTGCCCGGGGAGACGCCATCGGCCCAGCGGGGCACGGCGAGCCATGGTGCCCGCACCCGCCTGGGCGCGTTCGGAGGGTGTCAGGCGGTCGTGTCGTCCGGCTCCAGGTCGCGGTCGAGCGAGATCGTCGGGATCGACGCCGTGACGACCGATCCGTCGGCACGCAGGGTGCCCTGGATGTCGGCCGTCGTCGGCGCGCGCCCGGACATCCGTGGCCCCTGGTGCGGCAGCGGCACGACGGTCGGCTCGCCGGCGGTGACGTCCCACTGCTGGTTGTGCACCCACGCGGTGAACCCGGAGCCCGTCTCGACCGTGAAGGTCATGGCGTCCTGCTCGAGGTCGACGCGCACACGCGATCCGCGCACCGTCAGGCGGTAGGTGATCCGCTCCCAGTCCTTCGGCAGCCGCGGGTTGAAGGTCATCCGGCCGCCGTGGTCCCGCATGCCGCCGAAGCCGTTCACGACCGCGCCCCAGATGCCGCCCGTCGAGGCGATGTGCACCCCGTCGGTCGTGTTGCCGTGCAGGTCGGCGAGGTCGACGTACAGCGCCGTCTGGAAGTACTGCAGCGCGAGGTCGTGGTAGCCGACCTCGGCCGCCATGATCGACTGCACGACCGCCGACAGCGTGGAGTCGCCCGTCGTGAGGGCGTCGTAGTAGTCGAAGTCGCGACGCTTCTCGGCAGCGGTGAACTCGTGCCCCTGCAGGAACAGCGCGAGCACGACGTCGGCCTGCTTGAGGACCTGGAACCGGTAGATCACCAGCGGGTGGTAGTGGAGCAGCAGCGGGCGCTTGCTCTCGGGGGTGTTGTCGAGGTCCCAGAGTTCCTTGTCGAGGAACTGGGCGTCCTGCGGGTGGATGCCACGGTGCGGGTCGAACGGGATCTCCATCGACTCGGCCGCGTGCTCCCAGTCGGTCACCTCTTGCGCCTGCAGCCCGGTCCGCCGCACCATGCGGTCGTACTCTTCCGGGTCGTCGGCTGCGAGCTCGCGGCAGGCATTCACGGCGAACCACAGGTTCGCCCGGGCCATCACGTTCGTGTAGAGGTTGTCGTCGACGACAGTCGTGTACTCGTCGGGACCGGTGACGCCGTCGATGTGGAACTTCTTGTCGCCGTTCGACCGCCAGAACCCGAGGTCCTCCCACAGGCGGGCGGTCTCGACGAGGATGTCGATCGCACCGCGCTTGAGGAACTCGCGGTCGTCCGAGGCGCGGACGTACTGCATGAGCGCATGCGCGATGTCCGCGTCGATGTGGTACTGCGCGGTGCCGGCGGCGTAGTAGGCGCTGGACTCCTCGCCGTTGATCGTCCGCCAGGGGAACAGCGCGCCGTGCTGGTTCAGCTCGCGGGCGCGGGACCGAGCCGCGTCGAGCATGTTGTAGCGGAACCGCAGGGCGTTCCGGGCGACGATCGGCGCCGTGTACGACAGGAACGGCAGGACGTAGATCTCCATGTCCCAGAAGTAGTGGCCGCCGTACCCGGACCCCGTGACGCCCTTCGCCGCGATGCCGTGCCCGTCGGTCCGGGCCGTGGCCTGCGCGAGCATGAACAGGTTCCACCGGACGGCCTGCTGGAGCGCGGGCTGCCCGACGATCTCGACGTCGCTCCGCGCCCAGAAGTCGTCCATCCACTCGGCCTGCCGCGCGAAGGCCGCGTCGACGGACTCGGCCCGCGAGCGGTCGAGGGTCCGCTCGCAGCGGTCGGCGAGTTCGCGCGCCGGGACCCCGCGGGACGTGTGGTAGACCACGTGCTTCGTCAGGCGGATCGGCTGCCCGGCGCGCGCCTGCACGCGGTAGACGTGCTTCGCCAGGTCGTCCTCGATCGACGAGGACTCGTCCCAGCTGTTCTCGGTCTCGAGGTGGTGCTCGACGCCGACGCAGATCGTCATGCCCGAGCTCGCCGCCTGGTACCCGAGCAGCGAACGGCCGCCGGTGCTGCGCTTGAGCTTCGGCTCGAGCACCCGCTCGGTGAACGCCTCGGCCTTGCGCGGGTCGAACGCGTTCGCCGCCGCACGCATCCCCGCGTGGTACTCGTCCTGCACGTCCTGCCGGTTGAGGATCTGGCTCGACAGCAGGATCGAGGCGTCCGCGTCGAGCACGGTCACCTCGTAGTCGATGACCGCCAGGTGCCGGTCCGTGAACGACACCAGCCGCCGCGACCGGATGAGGACGCGCTTGCCCGAGGGCGTCGACCACTCGGTCTCGCGGAACAGGTACCCGCCCCGGAAGTCGAGCCGCCGGGTGTGCCGGAGGATGTCCGCCTCGGCCAGGACGAGCGGTTCGTCGTCGACGTACAGGCGGATCACCTTGGCGTCGGGCGCGTTGATGATCGTCTGCCCGGTCTTCGCGAAGCCGAAGGCGTCCTCGGCGTGGCGGATCGGCCAGGTCTCGTGGAAACCGTTGATGTACGTGCCGTACTGCACGCCGCCACGACCCTCGTCGAGGTTGCCGCGCAGGCCCAGGTACCCGTTGCCGACGGCGAAGTTCGTCTCGGCGACGCCCTGCTCGTCGGGCGCGTACTCGGTCTCGACGAGGGCCCACTCGTCGATCGGGTAGCGGACGCGGTCCAGCGGGTCGGAGGTGATGGGGTTCATGGTGCTCCGTGGGGAAGGAGGGTGTTCGTGGGGAGGGTCGGGAGGGCCTGGAGGCGCGGATCGCCC